>NZ_JBFAHB010000019.1:0-124683 GCF_040653975.1 Kribbella sp. NPDC050820 | reverse complement strand
GTACACCCTTCAGGTCGCTGGCGGACTGGCCCTGATCACGGACAAGCTGCTGATGGCCAACGTCGGGTCCGCGGTCGACGTCGAGAGCCGGCCTGGACTGAGGAACGGAGGGAGCGAAGCGACCGGAGAGACGAGGGAAGGCCGGGAGTTCCAGCCCCATGACCCGCCGCGCCGAAGGCGTGGCATCAGTACCGTCATGGCGGGATGTTACAACAGGGAGGTATGTATGTCTCTACGTGAAAATGTGTTAACAAACTATTGACACGTCTGGCGCGGGCCGGAAAGCTGGCGGTCAATCGGCGCGCCGCCCGGCAGGACTCGGCGCGCCTGTGGGGTGGATGGTTCCGGTGTCGAGGAGAGGGCTGCGCGGATGCGGATCGGGTTGGTCGGGGTCGGGCGGATCGGGGCGTTCCACGCCGCGACCTTGAAGGGGTTGCCGGCGGTGGACCAGGTGGTGGTCGCGGATGCCGACCCGAGCCGGGCCGAGCTGGTCGCCAAGGACCTCGGGCTGGAGTACGCGCCGGACGTGGACGCGTTGCTGGCGAGCCGGCTGGACGGTTTCGTGATCGCGGCCGCGACCTCGGCGCACGCGGACCTGATCGCGGCCGGTGTCGCGGCCCGGATCCCGACCTTCTGCGAGAAGCCGGTCGCGATCGACCTGGACGAGACCCTGCGCGTCGTCGAGCTGGTCGAGGCGTCCGACGTACCGGTGCACATCGGGTTCCAGCGCCGCTTCGACGCCGGGTACCAGGCGGCCGCGGCCGCGGTCCGGGGCGGCGAGCTCGGGTTCGTCCACCACATCCGGGCGAACACCAACGACGCATTCCCGCCGCCGGCTGAGTACATCCCGACCAGCGGCGGCTTCTTCCGCGACTGCACGGTGCACGACTTCGACATCCTCCGGTTCGTCACCGGCCGCGAGGTGGTCAGCGTGTTCGCCACCGGCGCGAACCGCGGCGAGTCCTTCTTCGGCGAGTACGGCGACGTCGACGCGGCGGCCGCGTTGCTCACCCTCGACGACAACACGTTCGTCTCGGTCAGCGGCACCCGGTACAACGCGGCCGGGCACGACGTCCGGATGGAGATCCTCGGCAGCCTCGGCTCGCTCGCGGTCGGCCTGGACGAGCACACCGCGCTGCGGTCGACCGAGGCCGGGGTGACCTTCCCCGGCGGCCAGCCGCACGCCACCTTCATGGACCGGTTCCGGCCGGCGTACGTCGCCGAGCTGACCGCGTTCACCGAGGTCGCGGCCGGGACCCGCGAGGTCCCGTGCACGGTCCGGGACGCCTACCAGGCCTTCCGGATCGCCGACGCCTGCGAACTGTCCCGCCGCGAGCACCGGCTCGTCCAGCTGTGAAGCCTTCGACAACAGAGGAGATTGGCCCGATGACTGACCTTGCACTCCGGATCGCCGGCGCTCCGATCTCCTGGGGTGTCTGCGAAGTCCCCGGGTGGGGCTGGCAGTACGACCCGGAGACAGTGCTCGCCGAGATGCGCGACGTCGGCATCGCGGCGACCGAGTTCGGGCCGGACGGCTTCCTGCCGGCCGACCCGGCGGAGAAGGCGAAGACACTGGCCGATGTCGGACTCCGCGCGGTCGGCGGGTTCGTGCCCGTCGTACTGCACGATCCGGCGTACGACCCCACGCCAGAGGTCGCCGCCGCGCTCGAAGGCTTCGTCGCAGCCGGCGCGACCACGCTCGTCCTCGCCGCCGCGACCGGGCAGGACGGGTACGACGACCGCCCGGTGCTCGACGAGACAGGTTGGACGACGCTGCTCGGCAACCTCGACAAGCTGTCCTCGCTGGCGGCCGAGCGCGGCGTGCTGGCAACCATCCACCCGCACGTCGGGACGATGGTCGAGAACGCCGACGACGTCGACCGGGTCCTGCGCGGGTCGTCGATCGGACTCACCCTCGACACGGGCCACCTGCTGATCGGCGGTGTCGACCCGGTCGCGCTGACGGTGGAGCACGCTGCGCGGATCAAGCACACGCACCTGAAGGACGTCGACGCCGCGTGGGCCGCGAAGGTCCAGGCCGGTGAGGTCAGCTACACCGACGCAGTCCGCGAAGGCATGTACCGCCCACTGGGCGCCGGCGACATCGACCTGACCACGATCGTCGCCACTCTGGAGAGCTCGGGTTACCGCGGCTGGTACGTCCTCGAGCAGGACACCATCCTCGGGTCCCGTCCCAACGGCGACGGCCCGCTCACCGATGTCCGCGCCAGCATCGCCCACCTGCACACCATCGCGGAGAACCTCTCATGAGCCAGGTAGCCGAGACCCAGGACGCCTCCGTGAACCCGCCCGACGAGGTTCTGACCATCGGGCGGATCGGGGTGGACCTGTATCCGTTGCAGGTCGGCACGCATCTGGAGGATGTCGAGAGCTTCGGCAAGTTCCTGGGCGGCAGCGCGACGAACGTCGCGGTCGCGGCCGCCCGGCACGGCCGGCGCTCGGCGGTGATCAGCCGGACCGGCAACGACCCGTTCGGGACCTTCATCCACCGCACACTGCGCGAGCTCGGAGTCGACGACCGGTTCGTGACCCCGGTCGACAACCTGCCGACACCGGTCACCTTCTGCGAGATCTTCCCGCCGGACAACTTCCCGCTGTACTTCTACCGGTTCCCCAAGGCCCCTGACCTCGAGATCTACCCGTCCGAGCTGGACCTGATCGCGATCCGGGACGCGAGCATCTACTGGTCCACCGTCACCGGCCTGTCCGCCGAGCCCAGCCGATCCGCGCACTTCGTCGCCTGGGAGGCGCGCGAACGCCGCCCGCTGACCGTGCTCGACCTCGACTACCGGCCGATGTTCTGGGCCGACCCGAGTGAGGCGCACGACCAGGTCAGCCGCGCGCTCGAGCACTGCACGGTTGCCGTCGGCAACCGTGAGGAGTGTGAGGTGGCGGTCGGCGAGACCGATCCGGACAAGGCCGCCCAGGCATTGCTGGACCGCGGTCTGGACCTGGCGATCGTCAAGCAGGGGCCGAAGGGAACGCTGGCCCGCACCCGCGACGAGCGGGTCGAGGTGCCGCCGTTCCCGGTCGAGGTGGTGAACGGCCTCGGCGCCGGCGACGGCTTCGGCGGCGCGCTCTGCCACGGACTGCTCGCGGGCTGGCCGCTGGAAAGAGTGATCCGGTTCGCGAACACGGCCGGCGCGATCGTCGCCTCCCGGCTCGAGTGCTCGACCGCGATGCCGACCGAGACCGAGGTCCTGAACCTGCTGGGTGAGGAAGCATGAGCGACCCGGGCACGCAGCAGACTCTCGCCCCGACCGGCGCCGGCGAACCCAACACTCGCGGTGTCGGCCGACCGGTACGGCGACTCGACCAGCTGACCGACCTGCGGGTGCGGCATCCGGAGCGGATCACCGAGGCCTGGCAGCAGCGTCGTCGCCGTGAGCTCGTCGGCGCCGACGGTCGGCTCCTGATCGTCGCGGCCGACCACCCCGCGCGAGGTGCGCTCGGCGTCCGCGGTGACCGGATGGCGATGGCCAGTCGGCCGGCGTTGATCGACCGCCTGATGACCGCGCTGGAGCGCCCGGGTGTCGACGGTGTGCTCGCGACTCCCGACGTACTCGAAGATCTGCTGATGCTCGGGGCGCTTGAGGGCAAGGTCGTCATCGGCTCGATGAACCGCGGTGGACTGCAGGGCGCCGCGTTCGAGTTGGACGACCGGTTCACGGCGTACCGGACGGCCGAGGAGATCGCCGCTCGCCGGTTGGACGGCGGCAAGATGCTGACCCGGATCGACCTGGCCGACCCGGGCACGGTCGCGACGCTGGAGAGCAGCGCGGCCGCGGTCACCGGACTGGCCGAGCACAAGCTGATGGCGATGGTCGAGCCGTTCTGGTCGACGCGCACCGACGGGCGGGTGACGAACCTGCTCGATCCGGACTCGGTGATCAAGTCGATCCAGATCGCCGCCGGACTCGGCGCCACCAGCGCGTACACCTGGCTCAAGCTGCCGGTCGTCGACGACCTGGCGCGGGTGATGGACGCGACGACGTTGCCGACGCTGCTACTCGGTGGCGATCCCACCACTTCGCCCGAAGAGACGTATGCAGCGTGGGGCAAGGCGCTCAGCCTTCCTTCCGTTCGTGGTCTGGTCGTCGGTCGGGCCCTGCTCTTCCCGCCCGACGGCGATGTGGCCGCCGCCGTCGACCAGGCCGCCGCTCTCGTCCACGGAGGTGCCGCATGACCGAATGGTTCAGGCCTGCTGGTACGACTGCACGCGACGGCTTCGAGGTGGTCGTGCGACCCGGTGAGCAGGACTGGCATCACACCGGCCTGTCGATCTGCACGCTGCTTCCGGGCCAGTCGGTCCAGATCGACACCGGCGACTGCGAGTACCTGGTCCTGCCGTTGAGCGGATCGGCCGAGGTGATCGTGGACGGCGAGACCGTCCCGCTCGGCGGCCGCGCCGACGTCTTCGCCGGCCCGACCGACCTCGCCTACGTCCCCCGCGGTACGACGATGGCCGTGGTCAGCGCCGGTGGTGCGCGCATCGCGTTCCCGCACGCCAGGGCGGCGAGCGACTACCCGTTCCGGCGGATCGGCGTCGAGCAGGTCGAGACCGAGCTACGCGGCGCGGGTGTCGCGTCCCGCCAGGTGCGGAACTTCGGCACCCCGGCCGTCCTCGACGCCGACTCGATCATCGCCTGCGAGGTGCTCACCCCGGCCGGCAACTGGTCGTCATACCCGCCGCACAAGCACGACGAGCACAAGCCGGGCGAGGAGAGCGAGCTCGAGGAGATCTACTACTTCGAGCTGCAGCTGTCCGAGGACGCACCCGAAGGGGCCAAGGGCAACGACCCGATCGGGTACCAGCGGGTGTACGGCACCGAGGACCGCCCGATCGACGTCCTCGCGGAAGTCCGCAGCGGCGATCTGGTGCTCGTGCCTCATGGGTGGCATGGTCCTGCGATGGCGCCTCCTGGTTACGACATGTACTACCTGAACGTGATGGCCGGTCCGGGGACCGAACGCGCGTGGCTGATCAGCGACGACCCCCGCCACGCCTGGGTCCGCGACCTCTGGACTACCCAGCGCATCGACCCCCGCCTCCCTCTCAGGACGAGCCATGAGTGAACGAACCGATGGACCAACTGCAGTGACGAGGAACCTGTTGATGGTGTGTGGAGGAGGACGGCGATGACGGTTCGGCTCACGGTCGCGCAGGCGTTGGTGCGGTTCCTGAGCGTCCAGTACTCGGAGCGCGACGGCCGGCGGCAGCGGCTGTTCGCCGGGTGCCTGGGCATCTTCGGGCACGGCAACGTGGCCGGCGTCGGTCAGGCGCTGCTGCAGGCCGAGCTCGAGGATCCGACGGCGCTGCCGTACATCCTGGCCCGCAACGAGCAGGCCATGGTGCACACCGCGTCCGCCTTCGCCCGCACCCGTGACCGGCTCCAGACCTACGCCTGCACGGCAAGCATCGGCCCGGGCTCGACCAACATGGTGACCGGCGCGGCCCTGGCGACGATCAACCGCCTTCCTGTTCTGCTCCTCCCTTCGGACGTGTTCGCAACCCGGGTGGCGACCCCCGTGCTGCAGGAGCTGGAGAGCTTCGGCGCCGGCGACGTCTCCGTCAACGACGCGTTCCGCCCGGTGTCGAAGTACTTCGACCGCGTCTGGCGCCCCGAGCAACTGCCGTCGGCGCTACTCAACGCCATGCGCGTGCTGACCGACCCGGTCGAGACCGGTGCGGTGACCCTGGCCCTGCCGCAGGACGTCCAGGCCGAGGCCTACGACTGGCCCGAGGAGCTCCTCGCGGAGCGCACCTGGTATGTCGCGCGGCCGTTGCCGGAAGCATCAATTGTCGACAAGGCGGTAGATCTCCTACGGTCCGCGCAGCGGCCGCTGATCGTCGCCGGCGGCGGTGTGCACTACTCGGGTGCCGAGGAAGCGCTCCGCGAGTTCGCCGAGGCGACCGGCATCCCGGTCGCGGAATCCCAGGCAGGCAAGGGATCGCTGCGCTACGACCACCCGCAGTCGGTCGGCGCCGTCGGCTCGACCGGGACCACGGCAGCCAACACCCTCGCTCGCGACGCCGACGTCGTGATCGGCATCGGCACCCGGTACAGCGACTTCACGACGGCCTCGCGGACCGCGTTCCAGAACCCGGACGTGCGGTTCGTGAACATCAACGTGGCGCGTTTCGACGGTGGCAAGCATGCCGGCCTTCCTCTCGTCGCGGATGCCCGGGAAGCCCTTGTTTCGTTGGGATCCGCGCTTGGTGACTGGTCTGTGAGTGACCAGTACAGATCGTTGACGGCCATGCTCGCAACCCAGTGGGACGCGATTGTGGAAAACACCTACAACCCACCCGCCGAGGTGACCGCGAAACTCGCCGAAGGCCTGCTGACACAGGGCGAAGTGCTAGGTGCCGTGAACGAATTGTCGGCGCCGTCTGATGTGGTGGTGTGCGCAGCCGGTTCGATGCCGGGTGACCTCCACAAGTTGTGGCGGACGCGCGACCCGAAGGGATACCACGTCGAGTATGGCTACTCCTGCATGGGATACGAGATCGCCGGCGGGATCGGCGTTCGCCTCGGCGCGCCCGACCGGGACGTGTTCGTCATGGTCGGCGACGGGTCGTACCTGATGATGTCGACCGAGCTTGTCACCGCGGTCCAGGAGAACGTGAAGGTCGTCGTCGTCCTGGTCCAGAACCACGGTTTCGCGTCGATCGGCGCGTTGTCGGAGTCGCTGGGATCCCAGCGGTTCGGGACGGCGTACCGGCGCCGCAGCGGGGACGGACGCCTCGACGGCGACTACCTGCCGGTCGACCTGGCGGCGAACGTCCGCAGCCTCGGCGTCGACGTGATCGAGGTGCACGACCGCGCCGAGCTCGAGAAGGCGATCTTCACGGCGAAGGCCGCGGACGGCCCGATCGCGATCCACGTGAGCACGGACCCGCTGATCGGCGCCCCGGACAGCGAGTCCTGGTGGGACGTCCCGGTCAGCCAGGTGTCCGCTCTCGACTCCACGCAGGCGGCGTCGGCGTCGTACGAAGAGGCCAAGAAGGGCCAGCGCCCGTACTTGGCTCCCACCGAGGGGGATCGCTGACATGGGCAAGGTGAACGTCGGCAGCGCGCCCGACTCGTGGGGTGTCTGGTTCGCGGACGACCCGCAGCAGACGCCGTGGGAGAGGTTTCTCGACGAGGTCGCCGCTGCCGGGTACACCCGGATCGAGCTCGGACCGTACGGCTATCTCCCGACCGACCCGTCCCGGCTGAAGGCGGAGCTCGACAAGCGCGGCCTGACGATGACGGCCGGTACGACGTTCGAGCACCTGCACCGGCCGGATTCGTGGGAGTCGACCTGGCGTGACGTGGCCAGGACCGCTGAGCTGACCGCGGCGATGGGCGCCAAGCATCTGGTCGTCATCCCGTCGATGTGGCGGGACGGAAGCACCGGAGAGATCACCGAGCCCCGGCTCGACCGCGCAGGCCAGGCCGAGCACGGCCGGCAGGTCACGGAGCTCGGTCGCCGGCTCGCCGAGGAGTTCGGGCTGAAGACGCAGTACCACCCGCACGCGGACGGCCACGTGGACACCCAGGACACCGTTGATGCCTTTCTCGAGGACACCGACGGGGCGTACGTGAACCTGTGCCTGGACACCGGTCACATCAGCTACTGCGGCGGCGACAACCTCAAGCTGATCCAGGACTACCCGGACCGGATCGGCTATGTGCACCTCAAGCAGGTCGACCCTGCGATCCTGGCCGCCGTCGAGGCCGACGGGGTCGGCTTCGGCGAGGCGGTCAAGCGCGGCGTGATGTGTGAGCCGCCCAACGGCGTCCCCGAGTTCACCCCGCTGCTGGACGCGCTGGCGGGACTCGAGGTGGACCTGTTCGCGATCGTCGAACAGGACATGTATCCCTGTCTGCCCGACGTCCCGCTGCCGATCGCGGAGCGGACGTTGTCTTATCTGAGATCCCACGGGAGTGGCGTATCGATCTGACGGCCAGCAGAGTGTGCACTCTCTGGTCCCACGCAACACCGCGGAGTAATCCCGCGGATCGTCTGAAAGGCTGGTTGTAGTCATGGTTCGGTGGCAGAAGAAGTCGGCGGCGGTGGGGGCTGCGTTCGTGCTGGTCGCGGCGCTGGTCGCCTGCAGTTCGTCCGGCGGCAAGCAGGAGGAACAGAGCTCTGGTGGCTCCGGCGGCAACGTGGCCGACACTCCGCGGATGAAGGTCGCGTTCATCACGCACGCGGCGCCTGGTGACACCTTCTGGGACCTGGTCCGCAGAGGTGCCGAGGCCGCGGCGAAGAAGGACAACGTCGAACTGCAGTACACCGGCGCGCCGGAGGGAGCCGACCAGGCCAACCTGGTGCAGACCGCGATCGACTCGAAGGTCGACGGGATCGCCGTCACCCTCGCGAAGGCCGACGCGATGCAGGCGAACGTGAAGAAGGCGGCCGACAGCGGCATTCCGGTGGTGGCTCTGAACGGCGGTATCGATGCGTGGAAGCAGGCCGGCGCGCTCGGGTACTTCGGTCAGGACGAGCGGATCGCGGGCCAGGCGGCCGGTGAGAAGCTGACCCAGCTGGGTGCGAAGAAGGCGGTCTGCGTGATCCAGGAACAGGGTCACGTCGGACTCGAGGCCCGGTGCCAGGGTGTGAAGGACAAGTTCCCGAACTCCGAGAAGATCTACATCACCGGCACCGACATGCCGGGCAGCACCACGACCATGACGTCGAAGCTGCAGCAGGACAAGAGCATCGACTACGTCGTCACGCTCGGCGCGCCGTTCGCGCTGGCCGCGGTCCAGTCGGTCAAGGACGCCGGTTCCAGCGCGAAGGTCGGCACCTTCGACACAAACAAGGACCTGGTCACCGCGATCAAGGACGGCTCTGTGCAGTGGGCCGTCGACCAGCAGCCGTACCTGCAGGGCTACCTGGCCGTCGACAGCCTGTGGCTCTACAAGACGAACGGCAACACCATCGGCGGTGGGCAGGCGACGCTGACCGGGCCGGCCTTCATCGACAAGGACAACGTGGCCTCGGTGGAGAAGTTCGCCGCCGGCGGGACGCGCTGAGGACCGGTCATGGCTTCCACACTGACGGCGCCGACGTCGGTTGACGACCGGGTCTCGCGCCGCTCGCTCGCAGCCCGCCTGCTCAGCCGGCCCGAGGTCGGATCGCTGGTCGGCGCCGCGGTCATCCTGGTGTTCTTCCTGATCATGGCCGAGCCGTTCCGCAGTCCGGCCAACATCGGGACGGTCCTCTACCAGGCCGCGCTGATCGGCGTCATGGCCGTACCGGTGGCGCTGTTGATGATCGGTGGCGAGTTCGACCTGTCGGCCGGCGTCGCGGTGACAACCTCCGGGCTGTTCGCCGGCCTGTTCGCCTACCAGTTCAGCGTCAACGTCTGGGTGGGCGTGCTGGTCGCGCTGGTGGCGGCGCTCGCCGTCGGAGCCTTCAACGGCTGGCTGCTGATGCGGACCGGCCTGCCCAGCTTCCTGGTCACCCTCGGGACCTTCTTCATCCTGCAGGGCCTGAACCTCGCGATCACCCGGCTGCTGTCCGGCCAGGTCTCGTCGAACTCGATCAGCGACATGGACGGGTTCGAGTCGGCGAAGGCACTGTTCGCGTCCGAGTTCTCGATCGGCTCGGTCACCATCAAGATCCTCGTCGTCTGGTGGATCCTGTTCGTGATCGCCGGCAGTTGGGTGCTGCTGAAGACGAAGATCGGCAACTGGATCTTCGCCGTCGGCGGTGACGCGGCCGCGGCCCGGGCCGTCGGTGTGCCGGTGAAGCGGGTCAAGATCGGGCTGTTCATGACGGTCGGCTTCTTCGCCTGGTTCTCGGGGATGCACCTGCTCTTCACCCAGAGCAGCGTGCAGTCCGGTGAGGGGGTCGGCAAGGAGTTCATCTACATCATCGCGGCGGTGGTCGGTGGTTGCCTGCTGACCGGCGGCTACGGGTCCGTGGTCGGATCGGCGATCGGTGCACTGATCTTCGCCATGACCCAGCTCGGTGTCGTGTACGCCGGCTGGAATGCGGACTGGTTCAAGGCGTTCCTGGGCGTGATGTTGCTCCTCGCAACGATCGTGAACCTGGTCGTGAAGAGAAGGGCGGACATGCGATGACCACCACCGACAAGTTCGCTGAAGAAGCCGCCACCAGCCCGAACACCCCGGTGGTGCACCTGGAGGACGTCGGCAAGAGCTACGGCAACGTGCACGCGTTGCGTGGAGTCTCGCTGGCGGTCCGCCAAGGTGAGATCACCTGTGTGCTGGGGGACAACGGTGCGGGCAAGTCGACGCTGATCAAGATCATCGCCGGCCTGCACGAGCACACCGACGGGACGCTGTCGGTGAACGGCGAGGAGCGCCGGTTCAGCTCACCGCGGGAGTCGCTGGACAGCGGGATCGCCACGGTCTACCAGGACCTGGCGCTCGCCCCGTTGATGTCGGTGTGGCGGAACTTCTTCCTCGGCAACGAGATCACCAAGCGGCCGTTCGGCCGGCTGGACGACCGCAAGATGAAGCGGATCGCCGACGAGGAACTGACCAAGATGGGGATCTCGATCCCGAACCTGGAACAGCCGGTCGGCATGCTGTCCGGCGGTCAGCGCCAATGCATCGCGATCGCCCGGGCGATCTACTTCGGCGCCAAAGTGCTGATCCTGGACGAGCCGACCGCCGCGCTCGGCGTGAAGCAGTCCGGGGTGGTGCTGAAGTACATCGTCAAGGCGCGGGACGCCGGGCTGGGGGTCGTGTTCATCACCCACAACCCGCACCACGCCTACCTGGTGGGCAATCACTTCGTGGTGCTGAAGCTGGGCCGGGTCGCGCTCGACACGCATCGGGCCGACATCACGCTGGCGCAGCTGACCAACGAGATGGCCGGTGGTTCGGAGCTGGAGGCGCTCAGCCACGAGCTCCGCGGTGTCGACCCGGAGCTCGTCGCCGAGCCCCACGACCGCCCAGGAGGAATCTGACCACGCGAACGACGCAGGGGCCGGCGCCGACCGGCCCCTGCACCCGCCCGTACGACGAACCCACAGGCGATCGCCGCACGGCGGCAACCAACGCAGCTCGCCGGACGGCGTGAGGTGGTGGGAGGTCGTCGGGTGGTTGGGAAAGGTGGTAGGTCGTCGGGCGGGGAGGCGGCGGGAGGGTGTTGTGCAGGGTAGTGGTGGAGTGAGAGAAGGTGGAGATGCGGGATTTGAGGGTCGGGATCGTTGGGGTCGGGATGATGGGTGCGGACCATGCCGAGCGGGTGGCGCGCCGGATCTCCGGCGCCCGCCTGGTCGCGGTGTCGGACCCGGACACGGATCGGGCCGGCGCGCTGGCCGCGTCGTTCGACGAGGTCCGGATGATCGACGACCCGCTGGCGCTGATCGGCGACGCCGAGGTCGACGCGGTGATCATCGCGTCCCCCGGGTTCGCCCACGCCGAGCAGCTGACGGCCTGCCTGGAGCACGCCAAGCCGGTGCTGTGCGAGAAGCCGCTGACCATGGACGCGGAGTCGTCGCTGCGCGTGGTCGAGGCGGAGCACAAGCTCGGCAAGCAGCTGATTCAGGTCGGTTTCATGCGCCGCTTCGACCCGGAGTACGCCGCGCTGAAGGAGCTGCTCGACTCCGGTGAGCTCGGTCGCACGCTGCTGCTGCACAACGTGCACCGGAACAAGACGGTCCCGGCGACGTTCCGCAGCGAGATGATCGTCCGCGACTCGCTGGTGCACGAGGTCGACGTCGCGCGCTGGCTGTTCGACGACGAGATCGCCCGGATCACCGTGCACGCGCCGAGGCCGAGCGGGCTGGTCGGCGAAGGGGTGCAGGATCCGCAGTTCGCGGTGTTCGAGATGGCGAACGGCGCGATGGCCGACGTCGAGGTGTTCGTGAACTGCCAGGTCGGGTACGAGGTCCGGTGTGAGGCGGTCGCCGAGAAGGGCAACGCGACGATCGGCCTCGGGGTCGACGTGCTCACCAGGCGGGCCGGACACTGGGGTGGTGCGGTGCCGGACGACTTCCGGGTCCGGTTCGGGCTCGCGTACGACCTGGAGCTGCAGCGCTGGGTGGACGCGGTGGCGAAGGGCACGATCGACGGCCCGGCGGCCTGGGACGGGTACGCCGCCGCCGCGGTCTGCACCGCCGGCGTCCGCTCCCTGCAGGAGGGCCGCCCGGTGGAGGTGGACATGGTTCCGAGAAGCGAGGTGCTCGGGTGACACAGCGCCACACCGAGCAAGTCCAGCGGGGATATCAACGAACGAGGGATGCAGTGTGAGTACTGAGCGAATCACCCATTTGGTCGGTGGGGCTCCGTGGACCGGGGTCTCGGAGCGCACCAGCAAGGTCTACAACCCGGCGACGGGTGCGGTCACCGGCGAGCTGGACCTGGCCTCGGCGGCGACGGTCGACGAGGTGGTCAAGGTCGCCCACGACGCCTCCAAGGCCTGGGGCCGGACGTCGCTGACCAAGCGCGCCCAGGTGCTGTTCGCGTTCCGTGAGCTGCTGAACGCGAACAAGGAGAAGGTCGCCGCGCTGATCACCGCCGAGCACGGCAAGGTGCTCTCGGACGCGCTCGGCGAGGTGACCCGCGGCCAGGAGGTGGTGGAGTTCGCCTGCGGCATCCCGCACCTGCTGAAGGGCGGCTTCAGCGAGAACGTGTCGACCAACGTCGACGTGTACTCGATCCGCCAGTCGCTCGGCGCGGTCGCGGTGATCTCGCCGTTCAACTTCCCGGCCATGGTGCCGCTCTGGTTCGTCCCGATCGCGGTTGCCTGTGGCAACAGCGTGGTGATCAAGCCTTCCGAGAAGGATCCGTCCGCGGTCAACGCGGTCGCCGCGCTGTGGAAGGAGGCCGGCCTGCCGGACGGCGTCGTGAACGTCGTGCACGGCGACAAGGAGGCGGTCGACCGGCTGCTCGAGCACCCCGACATCAAGGCGGTCTCGTTCGTCGGCTCGACCCCGATCGCGAAGTACGTCTACGAGAACGGCACGAAGAACGGCAAGCGGGTGCAGGCGCTGGGCGGCGCGAAGAACCACATGGTTGTGCTTCCGGACGCCGATCTCGACCTGACCGCCGACGCCGCGGTCAACGCCGGCTTCGGCTCGGCGGGTGAGCGCTGCATGGCGATCTCCGCGCTGATCGCGGTCGAGCCGGTCGCCGACGACCTGATCGGCAAGATCAAGGAGCGGATGGCCCAGCTGCGCACCGGCGATGGGACGCGCGGCTGCGACATGGGCCCGCTGGTCACCGGCGAGCACCGCGCCAAGGTCGTCGGGTACGTCGAGGCCGGGGTCGAGGCCGGTGCCGAGCTGACGGTGGATGGTCGCGAAGGCCCGTTCGACGGCGCCGACGACGGCTTCTGGCTGGGCCCGACGCTGTTCGACAAGGTCACCCCGGACATGTCGATCTACACCGACGAGATCTTCGGCCCGGTGCTGTCGGTCGTTCGGGTCCCGTCGTACGACGCCGCGCTCGACCTGGTGAACTCGAACCCGTACGGCAACGGGACCGCGATCTTCACCAACGACGGTGGCGCCGCCCGGCGGTACCAGACCGAGGTCGAGGTCGGCATGGTCGGCGTGAACGTGCCGATCCCGGTGCCGATGGCCTACTACTCGTTCGGCGGCTGGAAGAACTCGCTGTTCGGCGACACCCACGCCCACGGCGCCGAAGGCGTCCACTTCTTCACCCGCGGCAAGGTCGTCACCTCGCGGTGGCTCGACCCGTCGCACGGCGGCCTGAACCTGGGCTTCCCGACCCACGACTGAGATCCACGACTGACCAGATCGAGCGGGTCAGCCCTCGTCGAGCAACTCGGCGAGGGCTGACGCGGCTGTGGAGCCGAGGTGGCCGTGGAGGAGTTCGACGCGGTGCACGAGGCGCGGGGCATCGACAGGCACGGCGCGTACGCCGTCCGGCACCGGGACGGATGCGGGCAGTACGGCGAGGCCGTGGCCGGCGGCGACGAGTTCGAGCAGGGTGAGTAGGTCGGCGCCGGTGTAGGTGAGGGCTGCCCGGAGGCTGTCGGTTTCGACGGCGGCGCGCAGTTCGTCGAGTGGTGCGCTGACCGCGGGAGCGTCGATCCAACGGGCGTCGACCAGCGCTGGCAAGCCAAGCCGTTTGCGACCGGCCAACGGATGGTCGGCCGGCAGCACGACGGCGAGCTTCTCTTGCGCGACTGCCGACGTACTGAGCAGACCGACGTCTGGCAGGCGCAATGGGTCGCTCGGTGCGGCGATCCCGTCGATCAGGCCGAGGTGATACGTCCCGGACGCCACACCGCGGGCAACATCGTCCCGGCGGGCCACCTCGAAGGTGACTGCGATCCCGGGTCGGTCCTGCCTGAGCTGGGTCAGCGCCCGCGCGACCCGGGTCGTCCCGGCCAGGGGAGTGGCGGCGAACATGATCGATCCGGGCGGCTCACCGACCACCCGCCGTACGTCGGCCTGGGCGGCCTCGATGCGGAGCAGGATCGCGCCGGCGTGTTCGAGCAGCCGCTCACCTGCGGGGGTAGGTGCCACCGGGCGGCGCGTCAGGAGCGCGGCGCCGACCGAGTTCTCCAGCGCCGCGATGTGCTGCGAGACGGCCGACTGGGTGTAGCCGAGCTCGGCCGCCGCAGCCGAGAAGGAGCCGCTCGTCGCCACCGCGATGAACGTGCGGAGCAGATGCGGATCCACGAGATCAGTATCGCTTATCGACCGTGCAGAGATCATCGTTGGTGCTGATCGGGGTCACCGGAGCAGGATGAAGCCATGACGCACGCATACTCAGCCCGGATCGCCCTGGTCGGCGATCGCTCGCCGCACGTCCGTTCTCATCAACGCGTGCCGGTGGTGCTCGACCGGCTGCGCGAGCGGGAAGGGCTGGACCTGGACGTGTACTGGGTGCCCACCGACGAGGTCGACGCGATGGAGGCGTTCGACGGGATCTGGGTCCTGCCAGGCAGCCCGTACCGCAGCGAGGCCGGCGCGGTCAGCGCGATCCAGACGGCCAGGGTGCAGGACATCCCGTTCCTGGGGACCTGTGGCGGCTTCCAGCACGCGATGCTCGAGTACGCGCGCAACGTCTGCGGCGCGACCGCCGTACAGCACGCTGAGAACGAGCCGGATGCCGACGACCTGCTGATCGTCCCGCTGGCCTGCTCGCTCGACGGCCACGAGGCCACGGTCGAGGTCCGGCCCGGCACGTTGGCCGGTCGGCTCCTGGGCGCGGAGCGGTCCATCGAGCGCTACCACTGCTCGTACGGGCTCGATCCGTCCCGGCAGAGCCTGCTCGAGGAGCACGGGCTCGTCTTCAGCGCGTACGACGTCGACGGCGCGCCGCGGATTGCCGAGCTACCTCAGCACCCGTTCTTCCTGGTGACACTGTTCCAGCCGGAGCTGTCCGGCGACGGCACACGACCGCACCCGTTCATCCAGGCGTTCGCCCATGCCGCCGCCAAGCGAGCTCAACTGTCCGACCGCGGTCAGATCTCCGAGACAGGCCGCGGCAGCATCCCGGCGTCGCGGTAGCAGGCGTCGATCAGCTCCATCGTCGCCAGCGCGTCGTCCGCGTCGGTCAGCACAGGCGCCCCATTGCGGATCGCCCCCGCGAACGCCTCCAACTGGTACGTGTACGACGTACGCGTGCCGAGGTGCTCGACCCAGGTGTCTTCCTTGGTCGTCACGATCACCCGGTCGTCGTTCTGCGGCAGCACGAAGAACGGCGCGAACGCCTCACCACGACTGCCGACCACCTTGAGGCTGAAGTCGAGGTTCTCCGCCGCCATGCTGGTCCGGACCGCTCCGGTCGCCCCGCTCGGGAACTCCAGGTCGGCGTTGAGCCACTCGTCCACCCCCGGCAGCCGCTTGCGCTCACCGGCCCGGGCGCTGATCAGCTTCGGCGCACCACCGGCGTACGGCGCCAGCATCCGCTGCGCATGGATCGCGTAGCAGCCGACGTCCATCACCGCGCCACCCGCGAGCGGCAGCGACCAGCGTGGGTCGGCGTCCGGCGGCGGGGGCATCACCATGGTCGCCTCGACGTGCTGCAGGTCGCCGAGCTCACCCTTGGCGAGCAGCTCCTGCAGCCGGCGCATCACCGGGTGGTAGGCGTAGTGGAACGCCTCCATGAAGACGACGCCGTGCTCGCGGACCGCGTTCCGGACCTGGACCGCCTCGGCCGCGTTGCTGGCCGACGGCTTCTCGGTGAGCACGTGTTTGCCCGCGGCAATCGCCCGCAGGTTCCACGGTCCGTGCAGGCCGTTGGCGAGCGGGTTGTAGATCGCGTCGACCTCGGGGTCGTCCAGCACGTCCTGGTACGACGCGTGCACCCGTTCGACCTGGTGTTCCGCCGCGAACGCCTCGGCCCGGTCGCCGTCCCGGGCGGCCACCGCGACCAGCCGGGCGCCGGTCAGCCGGGCCGGCTCGACGATCGCCCGGCCGGCGATCCGGGCAGCCCCGAGAATCCCGATACGCAGCGGTTCCATGCCTTCTCCTTCGATGGGCGGCCGTACGGGCGGCGTACAGCAGGTCGGCTGAGTGGCGCGTTCCGCCGGTAAGGGTAGCCTTCGGCACGCCCGGCGAACGCGCCATCCTGCCTGACGACCACGTGCCAGCGACAGCACCTGCCCGTGATCCGGACCGCGTTCATCCAACATTCACCTATCTGATATCGGGTCAGTCGGTCAACCGATCCGACAGCGGTCAGGTGGTCGACCTCCGGGTGTGGTGGTCGGCCAGGGCCTGGTCCAGGCGCTCGGGTGTCCACGCCTCGGTCACGGCCTGGCGCAGTACGTCGGCCTGGGACACCGGAGCGAGGCCGCCGATCGGCTGGTCGCGATCCAGGTTGGTCGGGAAGGCGTAGCCCTCGGCGGTCGCGGCGATGACGTTGCCGGCGCCCTCCGGATCCTGCTTCGCCATTCGAAGTAGGGCGGGGTAGACCGCCGACGCCATCTGGGTCCGGTCGATGCTCTCCATCGCGCGGCCGAAGGCGGACGAGATCTGCAGCAGGTTCGCCATCCGCTTGATGTCTGTCGAGTGGTTGCTGCCGGCCGCGTGGAAGAGCGCGGGGTTGAAGAACACGGCGTCGCCCTTCTCCAACGGCAGTTGCACGTGGTTCGCCACGAAGTAGTCGGAGAACTCGGGCCGCCGGTACGCCAGGTAGCCGAGCTCGTACTTCTGCGAGTGCGGCAGGTACAGCGTCGGCCCGGACTCCACCGGCATGTCGCAGTGCGCCACCGCGCCCTGCAGCGTGAGCACGGATGACAGCCGATGCACATGAGCCGGGTACTGCGCCGCCACCTCGTCGGACTGGAATCCGAGGTGGTAGTCGCGGTGGACGGTCTGCCCCTCGCCGCCCGGGTTCACCACGTTCACCTGCGAGGTCACCTGGTACGCCGGTCCGAGCCAAGCCGTCGCGACCAGCGCAAGCAGGTCGTTGGCGTAGTAGGCGGCGAACACCTCGGGCGCACCGACGGCCAGCTTCTCCAGCGCGTTCCAGACCCGGTCGTTGGCGCCCGGCTTGGCGAAGTGGTCGCCGGCCGCGGCGCCCGACCTGTGCTGCTCGTCGATCAGGCGGTTGAACTCGGCCGTCGTCGCGTCGACCACCTCGTTGCCAAAGGCACCCTTCAGGACGACGATGCCGGGCCCGGTACCGAATGCGGTCGCGAACTCAGACTGCACGGCCCGCGGCTCCGCGCTCCGGATCCGGGCCGCGTCGTACACCGGAACCTGGTGCTCGATCCGGGTCGCGTGCGGGTAGTCGGCGGCGTCGGTCGGCTCCTTGAGGACGGTCAGCAGGTCGTCCAGCCGGACGTCGTCGGGGTTCAGCCAGTTCATCGGGGTGACTCCTTCTCCTGCTCGCCGGTGTTGTTCTAGCGTGGTGGTTTCCTGACGGGTTCGGAATCCCCTGAATCCGTCAAAAACCCGTCATTTCAGGCTGCCGGAGGACCGTGATGGCACGTGAGCACCGGGTCCGCGACATCGCGGTCCAGGCCGGGCTGAGCGAGACGACCGTCGACCGGGTCCTGAACGCCCGGGCCGGGGTCAGCGCCCGCGCCCGCCGGCAGGTCGAGCAGGCGATGCACGACCTGGACCGGCAGGCCACCCAGATCCGGCTCGGCGGCCGCACGCTGGTGATCGACCTCGTCATGCAGGCGCCCAGCCGGTTCTCCGGCGCGGTCCGTACGGCGCTCGAGGCCGCGCTGGCCGGTCTCCGTCCGGCCGTCCTGCGCGCCCGGTTCGACCTCAGCGAGACCGCCTCCGCCGCCGACCTGATCGCGTCACTGGAGAAGGTTCGCAAGCGGGGTTCGCAGGGCCTGGTCCTGAAGGCGCCGGACGACCCCGAGGTGGTCGAGGCCGTCGACAAGCTGGTTGCCGCCGGCATTCCGGTCGTCACGCTCGTCACCGACCTGCCGAGCAGCCGCCGCCTCGCGTACGTCGGCATCGACAACCGGGCCGCCGGTGCGACAGCGGCGTACTTCCTGACCCAGTGGCTGGGCGA
The DNA here is from genome assembly GCF_040653975.1 of Kribbella sp. NPDC050820. NCBI lineage: Bacteria > Bacillati > Actinomycetota > Actinomycetes > Propionibacteriales > Kribbellaceae > Kribbella > Kribbella sp. NPDC050820. The sequence continues at coordinate 106,231 of NZ_JBFAHB010000019.1, read as the reverse complement.
CGGTCCGGGGAGTGTGCTCGTCACGCTGAGCCGTGGGTCGTTCCGCGGCGAGGAGGAGCGCGAGATGGGCTTCCGCTCCACGCTTCGGCGACTGGCGCCCGGGCGCGCGGTCGTCGAGCTGGCCGAGACGGACGGGCTCGACACCACCATCCACGGGCAGGCGCTGGCGGCGCTGACCGCCGACGCGAGCATCAACGCGGTCTACTCCATCGGCGGCGGCAACCGGGCCATCGTCCAGGCGTTCGCCGATCTCGAGCGACCGTACCGCTGCTTCGTTGCCCACGACCTCGACGCCGACAACCTGGCGCTGCTCCGGTCCGGTGCGCTGTCCGTCGTACTGCATCACGACCTGCCCACTGACCTGCACCGCGCGTGTCAGCACCTCCTGCATGCGCACCGGCTGCTGCCCAGCGTCCCGAGTACGCCGAGTAACCTGCAGCCGATCACGCCGTACAACGTCCCCTAGGTCGTCTTGCGCGTGAGCAGGTCGGGGCTGGTGATGACCTCCTGGGGTGACTCGCGGTCTGTTTGCGTCGCGAGGTCGAGTGCAGCGGCTGCGAGCCGGTCAGCGTTCTGGGCGATGGTCGACAGTTGGATGTGGTCGAGGCGGGACGGCGTGGAGTCGTCGTACCCGATCAGCGCAATGTCCTCCGGAACCTGGCGATCGCTCTCTCGCAGTGCGTGCAGGAGGCCGATCGCACACGCGTCGTTGAACGCGGCAACCGCAGTGACGTCCTGCGGCAGCTCCTGGACCGCGGTAGCGCCAGCAGCCTCGGTCAGCCCTCCAGGAATCACTACAGGGGTCAGGCCGGCCCGTCGCATGGTCTGCACATAGGCAGTACGGCGCTCCGCCGCGCCAGGCGCCCGTGCGCCGTCCACATGTGCAATGCGGGTGTGCCCGAGGGACAGCAGATGCTCCACTGCCAGACGTGAGCCCGCAGCGTCGTCGGTTCGCACGACGTGCACTCCAGCGGCTCGCACCTTGCGGGCGAGTACAACAGTCGGCTGCGCCTCAGCCAGCGCGCTCAGTGCGGCAGGCGATGAGGTAGGGCCGAGCAGGACCAGTGACTCGCAGCGGTAGTCCAGCAGCGACTGCACCGCAGCCTTCTCGCCCCGGCTACCGGTGACGGCGCTCAGCGTGAGGCTGTAGCCCAGTGACTCGGCCGCTGGGTACAACGCCTCGACCAGGTCGCCGTGGAAGGGATAGCGGACGTCGAAGGCCACACCGATGAGCCGGGTGCGCTGCCTGCTGCCGAGCAGTCGCGCCCGGTGGTCGGGGCGGTAGCCGAGCTCGTCGCCGGCTGCGAACACCCGGGCTCTGGTCTCGTCGCTCGCCCCCGGCACGTTCCGGTAGACGATCGAGACGAGGGCGCGGGACACCCCGGCGCGGGCCGCGACGTCCTCCATCGTCGGTCGGGGGCTCATCTCACCTGCTCTCCTGGGGACTTGACCCCGACCATCAAAGCAGTGTTCGCTATGTCCTGACTAGAGCGCTCTAGTATCAGCGTCGGCTGAAGGGGTGGAACATGCGCAACGACCATGGGCTGCGGGTGGTGCGGCTCGGCCTGATCGGCGCCGGCCGGATCGGGACGATGCATGCCGGGAACATCGCCCGGCACGTCCCCGGAGCCGAGCTCACCGCGGTCGCCGACACCAGACCGGAGGCGGCCCAGCGGCTGGCCGGCAGGTACGACGCCGATGCCCGCGACGTCGACGGGCTGATCAAGGACCCCGAGATCGACGGTGTCGTGATCACCTCGATCGCGGCCGTGCACGAGGAGCTGATCGTGCGCGCGGCCGAGGCGGGCAAACCGGTCTGGTGCGAGAAGCCGGCCTCGCTCACGCTGGCGGAGATGGACCGCGCGATCGCCGCGACCGAGCAGGCCGGGGTCGCCCTCCAGGTCGGCTTCAACCGGCGCTTCGCCCGCGACTTCGCCGCGGCGCGCGCGACGATCGAGGCCGGCGGGATCGGCACACCGCAGCTGATGCGGTCGGTCACTCGCGACCCGGGCCGGCCGGAAGGTATGGGTGACGCGGCCGCCGGGATCAAGCCGTGGACGATCTTCCGCGAGACGCTGATCCACGACTTCGACACGCTGCTCTGGCTCAACCCGGGCGCGCAGCCGGTCGAGGTCTACACGAAGGCGGATGCGCTCGTCGCCCCGCAGTACAAGGAGAACGGGCTGCTCGACACCGCGGTCGTGGTGATCACGTTCGACAACGGCGCGATCGCGACGGCCGAGGCGAACTTCTCCGCGCTGTACGGGTACGACGTCCGCGGTGAGGTGTTCGGCAGCAAGGGCATGGTGGTGACCGGCCGGCACGCGAGCACACCGATGGTGCAGTACGACGTGAGCGGATTGCACCAGGCCACGCTGCGCAGTGACGAGGAGATGTTCCGGGACGCGTATGTCCAGGAGCTCGCCGAATTCGCCGAGGTCGTCCGCGGGAACGCCGTACCTCCGGTGACCGGCGCGGATGCGCGGAATGCGTTGCGGGTCGCGCTGGCAGCGATGGCGTCGTACCAGGAAAACCGTCCGGTGCGGGTCGGGGAGATCGGATGAGGCTCGCCGTCTGCGCCGAAATGGTGTTCACCGAGCTGCCGTTCCTGGAGCGGGTGGAACGCATTCACGCGGCCGGGTTCGACGTCGAGCTCTGGAACTGGACGACCAAGGACATCGCGGCGCTGCAGAAGACCGGCGCGGGTTTCTCGTCGATGACCGGATATGTCGGCGGGTCGCTCACACACGATCAGGACCGGCTGCTGGAAACCGCGGAACAGTCCATCCGGGTCGCGCTCGAGCTCGGGTGTCCCAGGCTCAATCTGCACGGCACCGAGCTCGACGATCGCGGGCTGCCGGTGCGGCCGCAGTACGAGGTGAGCGGGGAGATGTGGCTGACGGCAGCGCGGACGCTGGAAAGGCTGGCGGACCTCGCGCAGCGGTACGACGTGACGTTCGTGCTGGAGAATCTGAACGCCGAGGTCGACCATCCCGGCGTGCCGTTCGGGAAAGCCGCGGACACGCTCGCCCTGGTGAAAGCCGTCGACCATCCGCGGCTGCGGCTGATGCTCGACCTGTACCACGCGCAGATCGGCGAGGGAAACCTGATCGAACTGATCGGCAAGGCGTTTCCGTACCTCGGCGAGATTCAGGTCGCCGACGTTCCCGGACGGTGCGAACCGGGAACCGGCGAGATGAACTATCCGGCGATCGCGGCGGCGTTGCGAAAGCACGGATATCAGGGCACGGTCGGATTGGAGGCGTTCGCGTCGGCGGACAGCGAGCTCGCGCTGCGGCGTTTCCGGGACGCGTTCACAAACGCAGAGATCTGATCAAATCAGGGTGGTAGCTCGACGGATCAGAGGGAAGCCTTCAGGATGTGCGCATGAGTACCGTGCAGGTCCAGGTGGATCGGAGTAGTCGCACGCCGTTGCACGTGCAGCTGGCGCAGCAACTGGAGGCGGCGATTCAGAGTGGGGAGTTGCCGGTCGGATCGCGGCTGAGCAACGAGGTGGACCTGGCAGAGTCGTACGGGCTGAGCCGGCCGACGGTGCGGCAGGCGATCGCGCGACTGGTCGACCAGGGGCTGCTCGTGCGCAAGCGCGGCGTCGGCACGCAGGTGGTGGGGAACTCGGGTCAGGTACGGCGCTCCCTCGAGCTGACCAGCCTGTACGACGACTTGGCCGCAGCCCATCGCAAGCCGGCGACCGACGTACTGCGGTTCGGTATCGCTCCCGCGACCGCAGAGGTCGCCACAGCGCTGCAGATCGAGCAGGGCGATCGAGTGCTGCGGCTGGAGCGCCTGCGGCGAGCGGATGGCGAGCCGCTCGCGCTGATGCGCAACTGGCTGCCTCCGGAGCTCCTGGAGACCGACCCGGCCACGCTGGCCGAGCGCGGTCTGTACTCGCTGCTGCGTGCGGAGGGCGTGCGGCTGAAGGTGGCGCACCAGACCATCTCCGCGCTGCCCGCCACGCCCGAGCAGGCGCGGCTGCTGGGCGAGGAGCCGGGCGTCCCGTTGCTGGCGACCACCAGGATCACGTACGACGACCACGGTCAGCCGGTCGAGTACGGGTCGCACCTGTTCCGCGCCAGCCGCTACGCGTTCGAGCACACGCTGGTTCATCGCTGAAAGTTATCCACAGGCCGTAGCTCCTGAGTGGCGCGGGGTGCTCCCCGATTGAAAGTATGGTCGCGCATGGTGATCGAGTGGTTGCCAGACGGGACATACGGGGAGACCGATGACAGCCGACAGACTCGCCACGCGCCGGTCGGGCTGGGACGGCGTCGTCGAGGTGATCGACGCCCAGGTGCGCGACGTCGTACGCCGCGAAGGCATCGATCCGCTTCGTGACCCGGCCGCGGTCGACCGCATCGTCGCGACAGTGGTCCGGGAGTACGACGAACGCAGCCTGACCGGTGTGGTCCCACCGATCGGCGACCTGGAGGCGGTCAGCCGGGAGGTGCACGACCGGGTCGCCGGATTCGGCCCGCTGCAGCGCTACTTGGACGACCCGGCCGTCGAAGAGATCTGGATCAACGAGCCGTCGCGGGTGTTCATCGCCCGGGACGGCCGGCACGAGCTGACCACGACCGTGCTGACCGAGGAGGAGGTCAGCGACCTGGTCGAGCGGATGCTGAAGTCGACCGGGCGGCGGATCGACGTGTCGCAGCCGTTCACGGATGCGCGGTTGCCGGACGGGAGCCGGGTGCACGTCGTGCTGGGCGGCATCACCCACAAACATGCGGCGATCAACATCCGGAAGTTCACGGTCCGGGCGACGCGGTTGAGCGATCTGGTCGCGCTCGGGTCGCTGACCCCGCACGCGGCCGCCGTTTTGGACGCCGCGGTCGCAGTCGGGCTGAACATCCTGGTCTCGGGCGGGACGCAGGCCGGCAAGACGACGATGCTGAACGCGTTGGCCGGGTCGATCCCGGGCAGCGAGCGGGTGATCAGCTGCGAAGAGGTCTTCGAGATCAAGCTGCCGATTCCCGACTGGGTGTCGATGCAGACCCGGCAGGCCGGTCTCGAGGGGACCGGTGAGGTGCGCCTGCGCGACCTGGTCAAGGAGTCGCTGCGGATGCGGCCGTCCCGGGTGATCGTCGGCGAGGTGCGTGGTGAGGAGTGCCTGGATCTGTTGCTCGCTCTGAACAGCGGGCTGCCCGGGATGTGCACGATCCACGCGAACTCGGCGCGGGAGGCGCTCACGAAGATGTGCACGTTGCCGCTGCTGGCCGGCGAGAACATCGGCAGTCGCTTCGTGCTGCCGACCGTGGCTGGGTGCGTGGATCTCGTCGTACATCTGGGCATCGGGGCGGACGGGCAGCGGCGGGTGCGGGAGATCGTGGCGGTCAGCGGGCGGATCGAGGAGCAGGCGATCGAGACGGAGACGTTGTTCGGGACGTACGAGGGGACGTTGCGGCGGGCCGAGGGGCATCTGCCGCATCCGGAGCGGTTCCAGCAGGCCGGGTACAACGTGGCCGGGTTGCTCACCGAGTTGCCGCGCGGGGTGAGCTGATGGGGCTCCTGCTGGGGTTGTTCTTCGGGATCGGCCTGTTGCTGATCATCTGGACGTTCGTGGCGCCTGCGGACGAGGAGTCGGCCGGCGAAGGGCGGCTCATCTCGCGCAGCCGGGAGCTGCTTGCGAGTGCCGGCGTCGAGGGTGTCACGCCTGGTGCGTTCATCGGTGCGTGCGTGATCACTGGGGTGGTCGGCGGCGTGCTGATGTTCGTGGTGTCGGGTGCTTGGCCGGTCGGCGCGGTGTTCGGGTTGATGGCGGGCTGGCTGCCGGTCGCGCTGTTGCGGAGCCGGGCGCGGAGGCGGCTTGCCGAGTTCCGTGAGCTGTGGCCGGACGTGGTGGACAACATCGCGTCCGCGGTGCGTGCCGGGTTGTCGCTGGCGGAGGCGCTGGCCCAGGTGGGTGAGCGCGGGCCGTTGCCGTTGCGCGAACCGTTCCGGCGTTTTGGTGCGGACTACGCGTCGACTGGACGGTTCGCGGACTCGCTGGACCGGTTGAAGGCGCGGTTGGCGGATCCGGTCGGCGACCGTGTCGTCGAGGCGCTGCGGATCGCCCGCGAGGTAGGCGGTGGTGATCTCGGCCGGTTGCTGCGTTCGCTGTCGACCTTCCTGCGCGACGACGCTCGTACCAGGTCCGAGCTGGAGTCCCGACAGTCCTGGTCCGTCAACGGCGCTCGCGTTGCCGTCGCTGCGCCCTGGCTGGTCTTGGCCCTGCTGTCTTTCCAGGGGGACGTCATCCAGCGCTACAACACCCCGGTCGGCGCCCTCATCATCGCCACCGGCGCTCTGGTCTGCCTCGTCGCGTACCGCGTGATGCTCCGCATCGCTCGCCTTCCCACGCCCGAAAGGGTCCTCCGATGAACAGTGGACGGTGGTTGCCGTGAGCCCGATGGTCTTGGGGGCTGTGCTCGGTGGGGTGTTCGGGCTGGGGCTGCTGGTGGTCGCGCGGCGGTTGCCGTTCTTGCGGAAGCCTTCGGTGGATGAGCGGGTCGGGCCTTACCTTCGGGACCTCGGCGGCGAGGTGTTTCTCGGGGTGGCCGACTCCGGGTCGCCGTTCTACGCGATCCTGCGCTTGTTCGGACCGACCCTGCGGGCGGGCGCGACGCGACTGGAGCGACTGCTCGGTGGGGCAGCGTCCATCCGCCGTCGGCTGTCGCGTGCCGGGATCGACCGGACGGTCGAGGAGTTCCGGATCGAGCAACTGCTGTGGGGGACCGCCTGCTTCGGCGCCGGGCTCGTGGTCTCGATCGTCGCGCTCTCCGTGGGCGCCGGGAACCCGGTCGGCATGCTTCTGTTCTGTGCCCTGCTCGGCGTCATCGGAGTGCTTGCCCGCGACACCTATCTGACAACGCAGGTACGGCGACGCGAGCGGCGACTGCTCGAGGAGCTGCCGACCGTGGCCGAGTTGCTGGCGTTGTCGGTGGCCGCGGGTGAGGGACCCGCGGCTGCGCTCGACCGGGTCGCGCGGTCCTGCCGTGGAGAGCTCGCCGAGGAGCTGAAACGTGTCCTCGGCGAGACCCGTGCAGGTGAGACGCTCGTCCGCGCGCTCGACGGACTCGCGGACCGGACCGGCCTGCTGGCGTTGTCGCGGTTCGCGGACGGGCTTGCCGTCGCACTCGAGCGCGGTACCCCGCTGGCCGACGTACTGCGGGCCCAGGCGGGCGACATCCGTGAGGCCGGGCGACGGGAGCTGATCGAGTCCGGCGCCCGCCGCGAGGTCGCCATGATGATCCCGGTGGTGTTCCTGGTGCTGCCGGTGACGATCGCTTTCGCCTTCTACCCAGGCGCTGTCGGAATCCGGCTGATCGCCGGATGAACTGAGGAGAGTTGATGCAGTCACTGCTGACGAAACTGTTCGTGGCGCTGGTCCTGACCCCGCGCCCCGCCCGCAAGGAACGCGGCGACGTCCCCGGCTGGGTCCTCATCACCGTGATGACCGCCGGCCTCGTCGTCGCCATCTGGGCGGTTGCCGGTCCCCAGCTGTCCAAGATGCTCCAAGACGCCCTGAGCTCAGTCACGAACAAGTGACCGCCTCCAAACCTCGCCGGCGGGGCGAGCGGGGGAGTGCGGTGGTGGAGTTTGTGCTGGTCTCGATGCTCGTGGTGCCACTGTTCCTCGGCGTACTGCAGGTCGGGCTGTATTTGTACGTGCGGAACACGGTGGCGGCTGCGGCGTCGGAGGGCGCGCACTATGCCGCCGTGCTGAACCGGGAGCCGGCCGACGGTGAAGCGCGCACGCGGGAGCTGGTCGACGGGGTGGTGAACGACCAGCTGATCGACGCGGTGACGGCCGAGGAAGTCGACGTCGACGGGCAGCCGGGCGTACGGGTCGTGGTGGAGGCACACATGCCACCACTCGGGCTGTGGGGACCCGGCATGAGCTTCACCATCGAGGGCCACGCGGTCAAGGAGACCGGCGAATGACGCTCCGGCGGACCGTGGCCTCGCGGGATCAGCGCGGGAGTGCCGTCGTGGAGTTCTCGTGGCTGGCGCTGTTGCTGATGGTGCCGCTGGTCTACGTGATGCTGGCGGTGTTCGATGTACAGCGGGCGTCCTACGGGGCGACCGCGGCGACCCGGGCCGCGGGGCGTGCGTTCGTCATCGTGCCGGCCGGGCTGTCGGAGGACGAGGCGCGCGGGCGGGCGTTCGAGGCGGCGCGGCTCGCGATGAAGGACCAGGGCATGGAGTTGAGCCCGGACGAGCTGTCCATCAGCTGCAGTCCCGCCTGCCTGGAGCCCGGCTCGACCGTCACGGTCACGCTCGACACCGCCGTACGACTGCCCCTGATCCCCGACGCGCTCGGTGGCGAGCCTCCCGCAGTACACATCAGCGCCTCCCACACCGAGCCGTACGGCGACTACCGCGAAGCCAAGGGCGACGGATGAAGCGCGACGAGCAGGGCCAGATGACCGTCCTGATCATCGGCTTCATGGCCGTCATCCTGCTGATGATCGTCGTGGTGACCGACATCTCGAAGGTCTTCCTGGTACGGCGGGACCTCGACGCGACCGCGGACGGCGCAGTACTGGCGGCGGCGAACGGCCTGGCCGCCATCTACTCCCAGCCCGCGGCCGGCGGGAACGCCGAGCTCGACCCGGACCAGGCGCGCCGGCTGACCGCGGAGTACCTCGACCAGGTGGCCGCCGGCAACAGATTCGACGACCTCGACTGGTCCGCCGACGTCACCGGCACCACGGTCACCGTCCGCCTCACCTCGACCGTCGACCTCCCCTTCGAGCCTCCCGACTGGCAAGGCTCGGCCGACATCGCCGCCGAGGCCTCCGCCGTCGTTCCCCTCCGCTGACGGACGGAGTGGTCGGCCGAGTACGCTCCGTGGCAGTCCCGCGTGACGGCCTTTTAACGGCAAGCAGCGACTAGCGGGTAGTCTGCTTGGTTGTGGCTGGACTGGATTTTGACGCTGAGCTCAAGCAGCTCGACGCGACGCTGACCTCGATCGAGAAGGTGCTCGATCTCGACGCCCTGCGCAAAGAGATCGCCGACCTCGGCGAGCAGGTCGCCGCGCCCGACCTGTGGGACGACCAGGCGAACGCGCAGAAGGTGACCTCGCGGCTGTCCAGCCTGCAGGCCGACCTGGAGCGGGTGACCGCGCTGCGCAGCCGGATCGACGATCTCGACGTGCTGGTCGAGCTGGGCCGCGAGGAGAACGACGCGGACAGCCTGGCCGAGGCCGAGAAGGAGATCGGCTCGCTGGCCAAGGCGATCCAGTCCCTGGAGGTCCGCACGCTGCTGTCCGGTGAGTACGACGAGCGCGAGGCGCTGGTCACGATCCGTTCCGGCGCGGGCGGTGTGGACGCGGCGGACTTCGCCGAGATGCTCCAGCGGATGTACCTGCGCTGGGCCGAGCGGCACGGATACGGCACCGAGGTCTACGACACGTCGTACGCCGAAGAGGCCGGGATCAAGTCGACCACGTTCGCGGTCAAGGCGCCGTACGCCTACGGCACGCTGAGTGTGGAGTCGGGCACGCACCGGCTGGTCCGGATCTCGCCGTTCGACAACCAGGGCCGCCGGCAGACCTCGTTCGCCGCGGTCGAGGTGGTCCCGGTGCTGGAGCAGACCGACGAGATCGACGTCCCCGAGGAAGAGCTGCGGATCGACGTGTACCGGTCGTCCGGTCCGGGTGGCCAGAGCGTCAACACCACCGACTCCGCGGTCCGGATCACCCACATCCCGACCGGGACCGTGGTGTCCTGCCAGAACGAGAAGTCCCAGCTGCAGAACAAGGCCAGCGCGATGGTCATCCTGAAGGCGAAGCTGCTCGCGCTGAAGAAGGCCGAGGAGCGGGCCCAGCTGGACGCGCTGCGCGGCGACGTGGCCGGCTCGTGGGGTGACCAGATGCGGTCGTACGTGCTGCACCCGTACCAGATGGTGAAGGACCTGCGGACGCAGTACGAGTCCGGCAACACCTCCGGTGTCTTCGACGGTGAGATCGACGAGTTCATCGAGGCCGGCATCCGCTGGCGCCGGACCGGCCAGACGGTTGCTGAGCAGAACTGACCTTCGGGCCGACTGCAGCAACTGCTTCGGCCTCTGCTGCGTCGCGCTGACGTTCAGCAAGTCGGCGGACTTCGCGATCGACAAGCCCGCCGGTGACCCGTGCCCGAACCTCAGCGAGGACTTCCGCTGCTCGATCCACAGCAAGCTACGGCCGGCGGGCTTCCCGGGTTGCACCGTGTACGACTGCTTCGGCGCGGGCCAGGAGATCTCCCGCCGCGCGGGCAAGAGCTGGCGGGACCAGCCGGGGCAGGAGATGTTCGCGGCCCTGCCCATCCTGCGCCAGCTCCACGAGCTGCTCTGGTACCTCACGGAAGCCCTTGAGTACAAGGTCTTTGAAGCAGACGTGCGTACGGCGATCGCCCGCGTCGAGGAGGTCCGTCGTACGGCGGACCTCACCACGGTCGACGTGGCCGCAGAACGCGCAGCCGTCAACGAGATCCTGCTGAAGACGAGCCAGCGCGTCCGCGGGAAGCAGAGCAAGAAGAAGGAACGCCGCGGCGCGGACCTGATCGGCGCCCGCCTCCGCGGCGCCGACCTGCGCAAGGCCAACCTGCGCGGCGCCTACCTGATCGGCGCCGACCTCCGCGACGCCGACCTCCGCCAGGCCGACCTGATCGGCGCCGACCTCCGCGACGCCGACCTCCGAGGCGCCGACCTCACCGGTGCGCTGTTCCTCACCCAGTCCCAACTCAACGCCGCCCGCGGCAATCACTCGACCATGCTGCCGACGGCAGTCACTCGCCCGTCGCACTGGTGACTGCCCGCCGGCGTGTCCGGACGAGCCGCCACCCACGCCATGCTCGCCATCCACGCCAACCTCGCCAGCTGAGGTAGCCGGCCGCTCCGAGGCCGAGCGCCGCAACGAACACCCACTCGTTCGAGGCGGACCCGTGGATCGACGGCCGGTCTGCCGTGCCGACGTACTGGGCGGGCACGTTCTCGCCGACCTCACCGGAGTCGCCTTCGAACGGCACGTCGGTCAGGCGAACCTTGCCGTCACTGCTCGTGAAGTCGCCGAAGTAGGTACAACCACCGCCCTTCGCCCACCACGGCCGGCACTCTTTGCGGATCGTGGTGAACGTGCCGGGGAGGCCTTCGTTGCGCGCTGCCCGCAGGCTGTCAGGGAGGTCGGCGACTGCGAGGCCGAGGAGGAACACAGCCATCACGAGATATATCAGGCTGACTGCGGCAGAGCCGACCCTGGACAGCACGCGCCGCATGGGCGGATCTTACGTGACCGGCGGTCAGTCGCGTGTGGTGCGCAGTTGGTCGGTCACTGGGGTCATCAGGAGGGAGATCGCGGTGATGGTCAGGGCGGTGGCGCTGCTCGCGGGTGTCGGCGTCACCTGGTACACCTGGCTCGAGCAGGGTCGCGACATCAACGTGTCGGCGCAGGTGCTGGAGGCGGTCTCGAGCACGCTTGCACCCTCGACCGGCAGGAGCGTAACCACCTCTACACGCTGGCCGGCGTCAGGCTCGGCCCGGCGCCCGGCGCCCGGCGAGTGCGTGGGCACTGCCCTGGGCGATCCAGAAGGTGCTCGACGCCGTCTCGCCGTACCCGGCTGTCGTGCTGAACTCTCCGGCTACCGGGCCGCGCTCGCGGACCACTTGGGCGAGCACGACTGGACGAGGACACGGAGCCCAAGCTCCGTGCCCTCGTCGGTCCCAGCAGTTGAGGGGCGGTCAGCTGACTGGGATGCCCGGGTTGGTGAGCGCGCGGCCCCCGGTGACCGTGTTGCTGCGGTCGATGGTCACCTTGCAGGTGGAGGCGTTGTAGTTGGTGATGTTGAACGCGTACCGGCCGCTGCCGGTCGCGCCGGTCAGGTCCGACCTGTTGCCGCGGAACACCGTGCCGCAGCCCCAGCCGGACTGCTGGGTGTGGGTCTCGAAACCGTTGTTCGTGGTGTTCTTCCCGGTGTTGTTCTCGATCACGTAGTTGTTGCCCTTGACATCGATCCAGCTGTCGTCGTAGTTCGCGCCGGTCAGCCCGCGGCCGTCGAAGCTGTTCCCCGCGACCCGGCCGCCGCGGGTGCCCTCCTTGAGGTCGATCGCCTCGCCGCCGACGTCCGGCCCGATCGTGTTGTCCAGGATCTGCACGTAGTCGGACTTGTCCGAGGTTCCGCCCGCGCTGCCGACGTACACCCCTTCGCCCATCCCACGGCCGTCGTTGCCGGTGTCGTAGATGCGGGAGTTGCGGATCACGCCGTACGTGCTGCTGTTGCGGAAGTGAACGCCCTCCATGGTGAGGCCGTGCACGGTGACGCCGTCGACGGTGACCCGGGTCGCGCGGTCGATCATGATGCCCTTCTGGCCGCCCGTCACGGTGACGCCTCGAACGTTCCAGTACGACGCTCCGTCGAGATGCAGGCCGTAGCCGCCGCCGTTGGCCTTCAGTACGGCGCGAGCCGAGCCGGTGAGCGTGATCGGCGCGGACGAGGTGCCGGCGACCGTGGTCTTGAAGTTGCCGATGTAGGTGCCGTCGGCAAGCTTGATGGTGTCACCGGGCTTGGCGCTGGTCAGCGCGGACTTCAGCTCGGCCGCCGTGTCCACGTCGATCGTCCCCGCGGGGCTCTCGAAGGCGTCCGGGGTGCGGATCCGGTCCCGGACCCAGACGCCGGCCGGCTTCAGGACCGACGTACCGGTGAAGGTGTTGCCCGCGCAGACGTTCTGCTTGAAGACCGCGCCGGAGCGGAAGTCGTCGGAGAAGTTCCAGTTGGTCCAGCCGATCTTCTTGCTGGCCAGGAAGTCGAGGTACTTCTGCGACCAGGTGAAGTCGTTGCCGCCGTCACCGGTGTAGGTCTGGGTGCCGAACTCGGTGACGAACAGCGGGATCTTGTCCGCGGCCCGGGACAGGGCGTCGAAGTACTCCTGCTTGTGCGACGCCGCGTAGAAGTGGAACGTGTACATCAGGTTCGACGCATTCACCGGGTTGTTGACGATGTCGGTCTCGCTGCGGCCGTCGGAGACCCCGAGCGAGGCCCAGCCGTGGGTGCCGACGAAGATCACGCCGTCGGGGTCCTTGGCCCGGATCACCGGCACCATCTGCTCGGCGTACGACTTGATCCCGGCCCAGCTGACGTTGTTCGGCTCGTTGGCGATGTCGTAGATGATGTTGTTCTTGTTCTTGTGCCGGTCGGCGATCTCGGTGAAGAAGGTCCTGGCCCGGGACAGGTTGTAGTTCGGGTCGCCCGGGTCGAGCTGGTGCCAGTCGACCAGCGCGTACATCCCGCGCCGGGTCGCCTCCTCGATGTAGTTGTGCACCATGTCGGTGAACCTGCGCGGGTCGGTCTCGTAGCCGCCTTCCTGCACGTACAGCGAGATGCGCAGGATGTCGGCGTTCCAGTCGTAGGCGAGCGCGTCGAGGGACGCGGTCTTGACGCACTGGGAGTACCACTGGATGCCGTGCGTGCTCATGCCACGCAGCTGGACCGGCTGGCCGTGCTGGTTGCAGAGCTTGGTGCCGCAGACACGCAGCTGCCCGTTGATCGAGACCGGGGTGTCAGCGGCTGGTACGGCGTCCACGGGGACGACGGCCCTCGGTACGGCGGGGGCCGCGGACGCCGGCGTGGTCGGGAGAAGGGCTGATGCGGCCAGCAGAACGCCGGCCGCCAGGGAGCGGATCATGAACTGCCTCCTACTGCGTCGGGGCGGGGACGGAGCAAGGATGGTTAGGAAGGTTTCCTATTAGTTCACCGGAACGTAGCGTCTGGCGCGGAGCGCTGTCAACCGGTCGCGCGATGTGATCACAACCGATCACGGGTCACGCCCGCGGGTCAAGCGGTGGTTCGGTGCGGCCAGGTGGATTTCAGGGTGGCAAGCGTGACGGTGATGGCCGGGCGGCGGGAGGTGGTGGTGCGCCAGACGGCGTACAGGCGGCGGCTCGGGGCGGGTTGCAGCGGGATGACGACGACGCCGTCCGGGATCGCGCCCCGGCCGAGCCGGGGCAGCAGGCCGATGCCGATGCCGCGGGCAAGCATCGCGAGCTGGGTCTGGTACTCGGCGACCGAGTAGGCGACATCCGGCTCGACATCGGCCCGGCGCATCGTGCGCATCAGCCACTCGTGGCAGATCGAGCCGGCCGGCTGGCAGATCCAGCGCTCGCCGACCAGGTCCTCCGCCCGGACGAACTCCTTGCCGGCCAGCCGATGCGTCGCCGGGACCAGCACGTCCGCCGGGTCGGAGCCGAGCTTCACCCGCGACAACCCCTCGGGCAGGCTGAGCGGCGTGTTGTGCCAGTCGTGCACGACCGCGATGTCGAGCTCTCCACGGTTGACCGCGGCAACGGCTTCGAACGGATCCGTCTCCGTGACCCGGATGTCCAGCCCCGGATGCTCGTGCACCAACTGGGCCAACGCGTTCGGCAGCAGCCCGCGCGCGGCGGTCGGAAAGGCCGCCAGCCGCAGCGTCCCGATCGCCTGGCCGCGCTGCTCCTCCAGCGTCAGCTCGGCGTCCTCGACCAACTCGAGGATCCGCGCGGCGGTCGCGGCCAGCTGGACGGCGGCATCGGTGAGCACGATCCCGCGCCCACGCCGCTCGACCAGCACGGTCCGCGTCTCCCGCTCCAGCTTCGCCAGCTGCTGCGAGACCGCGGACGGCGTGTACCCGAGCACCTCGGCCGCGCGGTTGACCGACCCGTACTGCGACACGGCATGCAGCGCCCGGAGCCGGCCCAGATCGATCATGTAGCACTCCTACAGTGAACCCCGTACGAATCGGTGCTGGTCCTCAAGTGTAGTCCCACCAAGACTGGATCGTGTGAAACCTCGTGACCTGCTCCTCGCCCTGGCCATCGTCCTTGTCTGGGGTGTGAACTTCGTCGTCATCGAGGTCGCCCTGGAAAGCTTCCCGCCGCTGTTCTTCTCTGCGCTGCGGTTCTTCTTCGCCGCGGTCCCGGCGATCTTCCTGCTCGGCCGGCCGCCGGTACCGTGGCGCTACGTCATCGGCGTCGGGCTCGCCCTCGGTGTCGCCAAGTTCGGCCTGCTGTTCATCGCGATGGACCACGGCGTCCCGGCCGGGCTGGCGTCGCTGGTGCTGCAATGCCAGGTGATCTTCACGGTCCTGTTCGCGATCGCCGTACTGCGGGAACGGCCGCGGCCGGCGCAGATCGCCGGGATCACGATCGCGTGCGGCGGGATGGCGCTGATCATGCTGGACCGCGGGCTGTCCGCACCGCTGGGCGCACTGTTCCTGGTGATCGTGGCCGGCGCCTCCTGGGGTGTCTCGAACACGATCACGCGCTACGCGAAGCCGCAGGACACGTTGCGCTTCATGATCTGGGTCAGCGCGGTGGCCGTCGTACCGCTGCTCGTGCTGTCGCTGCTCACCGAAGGGGTGGAGGCCGACCTGCATGCCTTGGCAACGATCGACCTGAGCGGGATCGGTGCCATCGGCTACCTCGCCTACGTCGCGACGCTGTTCGGCTTCGGCGTGTGGGGCTACCTGCTGCGCCAGTACGACGCCAGCACAGTGGCGCCGTTCTCACTGTTGGTGCCCATCGTCGCGATGGCCGCAGCGTGGTTGCTGCGCGGCGAGGAGGTCGGTGTGCAGCAGGCGATCGCGACGGTCCTGGTCATCGGCGGCATGGCCTGCACGGTCGTCCGCCGGACCCCGCGCAAGGCGGCGGAGTCCGGCGAAGAACTCGAGCTAGTGAGTCGGTAGCGCCATCGGCGGCATCTGCCAGCCGCGCGCCAGCGAGGACGCGTACGCCGGTGCGCCGCCGGCGAAGTACTCCGTGAACTTCATGATCAGCGGGTCCCAGCGCAGCGGGTCGATGTAGCGGTCGTTGCTCATCAGCAGGTCCTCGCGAACCTGCACCCGCTCGACCTTCATCTCCAGCGCGACCAGGTGTGAGTCCGGTCCGCCGATGTCGTGGATCGCCTCGATCCGGCCCTCCAGGTTGATCGGACTCTCCTGTACGGCGTCGACGTCGACCAGCGAACCCGGGTCCGGGGTCAGTCCGGCGGCGGCGAACTTGTCCGGCTCGTAGCGGTAGCCGCGAGCCCGCTTGGCGTCGGACATCTGCTGCGACCCGGTCAGCAGCGCGATGCGGTCGAGTGCCGCGACCATGGCCGGGTCGACCAGGTTGAGGATGCATTCCGGGCGCTCGGTGAGGTTCTTGACCGTCTGGGAGCTGGTGGCCATGCCGAGCATCGCGGTGTACCCGAGCCACCAGGCGGACGACATCGGGCCGAGGTTCGTGGTTCCGTCCGGGTTGCTGGAGCTGATCAGGACGACCGGTGTGCCGAAGTAGAGGACCTTGGGTTCAACAGTGCGCTTCACGAAGATGGAACGTCGATGGGCCAGGATGTGTGAGTGGACGCACGCCAAGTCAGTCGCCTGACCGCTCGCTGGATCGAGACGCTCTCCGGCGAGGACAGCACTGTCATCTCCGGGCTCGGCGTCCGGCCGCTGCTCGCGATCCTCGCCGAGCTGGCCGACGGCCCGGCCCGCGACGAACTGATCGAAGCGGCCGGCGGGCCGTACGGCGGTCTGCTGCAGACTCCCGAGCTCCGGATGGCCCTGGGCCTGTGGACCCGGCCGGAGATCCCGTTGCAGCCCGGTGTGGACCGGCTGCTGCCGCCGGAGGTCCGCGGACAGCTGACGGATCAGGAGGCCCTCGACGCCTGGGTGGTCGAACAGACCGGTGGTCTGTTGAAGCGGATGCCGATCCAGCTCAGCGACGATGTACTGCTCGTGCTCGCCTCCGCGCTCGCGTTGCAGACCAAGTGGGCGCTGCCGTTCAACGAGTACCCGCGGGGTGACCGGCGCTGGCTCAGCCGCGCCGACCAGGACCTCGACAGCCTCCAGGTGTACGACGGCCCGACCGGCCCGCTGACCGTGATCACGGTCGTCGGGACCGGCGAGTTCGACGTACGACTCGTCGCAGGCGAGCCCGGTAGCGGGCGGGGCGCCGTACTGGCTGCTGCGCTTGAACTCACCGGTGACGGGGTGAGCGGGGCCGAGTTGCTGGCCGATGCGCCGTCCTCGCGGTGGAAGCGCCTGTTCTCGCGGGAGCGGCCGGCGCCGGCGGTCGAGGTGATCGACTCGATGTCGCCGGTGCCGACCGTGGTGCTGTCGATGCCGTACTTCGAGATCGACGCCGAGCACGACCTGCTCGAGCACCCCGAGGTGTTCGGCCTGACGTCGGCGATGGACACGTCGACCGGGCACTTCCCCGGGCTGAGTCCGTTCCCGCTCGCGGTCAGTCAGGCCAAGCAGGCCGTGATGGCGCGATTCTCCGCGACCGGCTTCGAGGCGGCCGCGGTCACCGCGATGGCGATGGCCGCCGGGTCCGCGCCGATGCCGGGCGGCAAGGCCCTGAAGGTGTCCCTGGACCAGCCCTTCGGCTTCATCGCCGTCCACCGCCCGACCGGGATCCCGGTCGTCGCGGGGTGGGTGAACTACTCCTAGGCGCGACCATGGAACCGTGGACGCTCACCAAGTCGGTCGGCTGACCGCACGCTGGATCGAGAAACTGCCCGGGGAAGACAGCACGGTCGTCTCCGGTCTCGGTGTCTGGCCCCTGCTCGCGATCCTCGCCGAGGTCGCCAACGAGCCCGCCCGCACCGAGCTCGCCGAGGCCGCCGGCGGCCCGTACGACGGCCTGCTGCAGACACCCGAACTCCGGATGGCCCTGGGGCTCTGGACCCGCGCGGGACTCCCGCTCCAGCCGGATCTCGACCACCTGATCCCGCCGGAGGTCCGTCGTACCCTGACCGACCAGGCCGCTTTGGACGACTGGGTGGCCGAACAGACCGGCGGTCTGCTCCAGCGCATGCCGATCGAGCTGACGTCGGACCTGCTGCTGCTCCTCGCGTCCGCGCTCGCCCTGGAGATGGCGTGGGTCCGCCCGTTCCTGGGCCGCTCGCACCCGGTGGGCGGTACGCAGAGGCGCTGGTTGAGCCGCTCGGATCCCGACCTGGACACGATCGGCCGGTTCGACACCGCCGCCGGTCCGCTGACCATCGTGACCGTGCGCGGCACCGGGGAGTTCGACGTCCGGCTGTCCGTCGGCCAACCCGATCGACCGCGTGCCGCAGTACTGACTGCCGCTCTTCAGGTGACTGGCGAGGGCGTCGGGGCTGCGGAGCTGCTGCGCGGGGCGGAGTCTCCCGCGGTGCAGATCATCGAGACGACCACGCCCGAACCGACCGTGCAGCTCTCCCTGCCGTACTTCGAGATCACCGCAACGCACAATCTGCTGGAGCAAGCGGAGACGTTCGGACTGGCGACCGCAACGGACGGTAGGAGGGGACACTTCCCCGGTCTGAGCCCGGTGCCGTTGAGCGTGTCGGACGCGAAGCAAGCAGTCATGGCGGAGTTCTCGGCGCGCGGCTTCAAGGCGGCCGCCGTCACCGCGGTCGCGATGGCACTGTCCCGAAAGGCATTGGTCGGCCGGGCGTTGTTCGTGCAGCTCGACCGGCCCTTCGGCTTCATCGCAGTCCACCGCCCGACGGGCATTCCGGTGGTCGCCGGGTGGGTGGCGGCCGACGCCTACCGGGAGGCCGTACGACCTACTCGTAGGGGTTAGCCGGTGCGGTCACCGGGCTGACCGTCTCGACCGTGAGGGCGGCGACGTCGCCGTCGGCGCGTTTGGTCGGCTCGGCCCACTGGCCGGTGACGGTCACCCACTGGTTCTTCGGTGGGGCGGCCTGGCCGCGCGCCTCGACCATGAACGCCGTACCGTCGGCGACGCAGCAGGTCAGGCCGATGCGGGTCACGTACCAGGTGCCGTTCTTCGCCGGGGTGACGAAGCCGGTCAGCTGGAACGCGCGGCCCTTCATGCTCTCCTTCTCCCACACCGCCCAGACCGCGTAGTCGCGGACCGCGAGCGCCACCGGGGCGTTGCCCTGGGAGTTGTTCGACAGCCACGAGTTGCTCTTCGGATCAGCCGGTTTGGCCGCGACCGGAGACTGCCGCTGCGCCGCGTCCGCGCCGAGCGCCGGCGGGTCGACGACGAGCAACGCGAAGATCGGGATCAGCAGCAGCCAGGCCGCCCGAGGCAGACCGTGATGGCCATGCCCGTCGTCCACCGGCTTCTTCTTCCGCGTGTCCGCGAGTACGTCGAACACCGCGAGCGCGATCAGGATCAGCCCGGCCGCCAGCAACATCCAGCGCATCCCCGGCTTCACGTACCGCAGATAGGTGTTCGACGTCGCCAGTTGCACCACCGCGGCCCCGACGAACACGATCACCAGACCGGCAACGTTGCGCTTCACAGCAACCACCACCCCACGAGGAGACTGGCCAGGATTGCGACCACGAAGGTGGCCGGGGCGAACCGGGCGGCGAACCTCGGGCCGAAGGTTCCGGTCTGCAGGGCGATCAGCTTCACGTCGACGATCGGCCCGACCACCATGAAGGCGAGCCGCGCGGTCAGCGAGAACTGCGTCAGGCTGGCCGCCACGAACGCGTCCGCCTCGGAGCAGATCGCCAGCAGTACGGCGAGCAGCCCGAGCACGACCACGGACAGCAGCAGGTTGCCGGCCACGTGGTCGAGCCAGCTCCGCGGTACGACGACGTTCAGCGTGGCCGCCGCGGCCGCGCCGATGACCAGGAACCCGCCCGCGTGCAGGAAATCGTGCAGCATCGCGGACCGGAACACGTCGAACTTGCCGGTGCCCTCCGCGTGCCGGTTCTTCGGCATCCGCAGCCACGACGCGCCCTTGCCGGTCGCCAGGAACAGCCAGCCGAGGATCATCGACACCCCGAGCGACGTCACCGCGCGAGCGACCACCACCTTCGGCTGCCCCGGGAACGCGACCGCGGTCGACGCGAGGACCACCGGATTGATCGCCGGCGCGGACAGCAGGAACGCGAGCGCCGCCGCCGGTGTCACCCCGCGGCTCATCAACGCCGCCGACACCGGCACCGACGCACACTCACAGCCCGGCAGTACGACGCCCGACGCGCTGGCGACCGGTACGGCGAGGGCCGGGTGCTTGGGCAGTGCCTTCGCGAAGAACGACGCCGGGATGAACGCGGTCAGCGCGGCCGACAGCAGCACGCCGAGGACCAGGAACGGCATCGCCTGGACGGTGACCCCGACGAACATCGTCGCCCAGGTCCGGATCCCGTCGTCGGTGAACCAGCCGGCGAAGATCTTCCGCCCGAAGAGGGCCAGCACGACCAGCAGGACCAGCGTTGCGGTGAACGCGATCGAGGAGCCGGTGGACTCCTTGTTTTCCGCGTCAGGCGGCGGCGAGTCGACGGGGGGCGGGGCGGTCGGATTGGCCGTCATGGGCGGCATACTGACACACGCAGTGCGTCTGAACGAGGACTCACCGCACCTGCGAAATGAAAATCAGCGTCATTCCGGCAAATACTTGCGGACCTCCAGGCCATCACAATCGCCGCGCTCGCGCAGCCGCCCGCGGAGCGGGCCGGCGATCCGGGAATTGTGATGGCCCTGGCGTCCGCGTGGCAGGGTGGGCATATGGACGCCGACGTGGTGCGCGCAGTCAACGACCTCACCGCCCGCTGGGCTCGCGAGTTCCCCCAGGGCAACACCGTGGCGTCGGGTCTCGGCCTGTGGCCGCTGCTCGCGATCCTCGCGACCGCCGCCGACGAACCAGGCCGCGCCGAGCTGGCCGCGGCCGCCGGGGTGGACGCTTCGGCAGGCTCCCAGCAGGCGCTCGAGCTGGTCCAGGCGATCGACGGCTCCGACGACCTGCACGCGGCGCTCGGCGTCTGGGTGAGCGAGCAACTGAAGCTCGCCGAGTCGTTCGACACCGTGATGCCGGCGCCGCTGGTCGGCGCCCTCACCGGCAACGCGTCCGTCGACAAGCCGAAGCTCGACGCCTGGGCCGCCGAGCACACCGACAACCTGATCCGCGAGATGCCGATCCAGGTCACCCCCGACCTGATGCTGGTCCTCGCGTCGGCGCTGTCGCTCAAGACCACCTGGGCCGCACCGTTCAAGGAGATGGTCCGGCGCTTCTACGACGGTCCCTGGTCCGGCGGTTCCTGGCGCTGGCTGGAGCGCGTCGACGGCGACCTGGACGCCGTACGGCGGTATGAGCACCCGGGTGCGGCGTGGTTGACGGTGGTCACGGTTCCTGGCGACGCGGATGTCGACGTGCTCCTGGGCATCGGGCAGCCGCAGGTGCCGCAGGCCGACGTGCTGGCTGCGTTGATCGAAACAGCTGCCCAGCCCACGGACGGCGTGCCGGGCTCCCAGCTGATCTCGCAGGGGGAGCCGGGATCTGACGTCGCGCCTGGCGCGACGGTCGGGGAGACGACCGCGCCGAGGCCGGATCTGAAGCTGTCGCTGCCGTCGTTCAACGTCGAGGCCGAGCACGACCTGCTGGAGTTGAGCGAGCTGTTCGGGCTGGGCGCAGTGACGACGGATCCCGGTGCGCACGGTCACTTCAGCGCGATCAGCCCGACGCCGCTCGCGGTCGGGCAGGCGAAGCAGAAGGTGCTGGCGCGGTTCTTCGCGACCGGGTTCGAGGCCGCGGCGGTGACGGCCGTGGGCTTGATGCGGACCGCGATGCCGACGAACCAGGCTCGCCGGCTCGAGGTGACGCTGGACCGGCCGTTCGGGTTCGTCGCCGTACTGCGGGAGTCGCGGCTGCCGATCGTGGCCGGCTGGGTCGAGACGCCTACCGAGCCGGGAGACTGAACAGCCGGTTGAGCAGCGCGGACGCCTCGTCGACCGCGCCCCGGTCGCCGGTCAGCAGCAGGTCGAACAGCAGACCGCGGGAGGCGGCCAGGCCCAGCCGCGCGTACGACGGTGCTTGCTCGGGCGGAATGCCCGCCCGCACACACAGCTCGATGACCGGTGGCAGCCAGACGTTGATCAGATCCGCCTTGAGCGCGGCGGTATGCGGCCGGTCCTGCATGGCGTGCGCGCTCAGCTCGAAGAACAGCGGTCCATAGATCAGCGTCGCCTCGGTGACGCGACGCCAGAACAGGTCGGCCTGCTCCTCCAGCGGCAGGTCGAGCGCCATCACCTCGGCCAGCAGGTCGCGTTGCTGGTGCTCCACGGTGCGAACCACCTCGGCCAGCAACCCCTCGCGGGAGCCGAAGTGGTAGATCAGCATCCGGTGGCTGGTGCCGATCGAGGTCGCGATACTCCGTAGGCTCGCGTCGCCGATGCCGTTCTTCGCAAAATGCTCGACGGCATCGACGAGCAGGCTGTGACGACTCACCCGCGTCCTCGCTTCGCTGCGGGCGCGGCTGAGTCGTCTGCGACGCTGTGCCTTCCGGTGAACTCGCTACGCTCGTTCACTGACCTGCTTCAGTTTCTCGGTCTCGGTGGCGATGTAGCGGCGGGTCAGGCCGGCGTACAGCTTGCCGAAGAGCCAGCCGAGCGGGCCCTCCTGGATGATCGTGGCCGTCGCGACCGTGCCCTCCGGGGTGCTGATCACCCGGTGACCGCCGGTGGTCTTGATCCCGGGAGCCTTCGAGACCCACTCGAAGTACTCGCCCTCCTTGAGCTCGGTCACCTCCCAGACCGCGACCGGGAGCTTCGGCTGCCGGATCCGGGTCTTGGACCCGACGTGGATGCGGCCCTCGTCGAGCCGCTCGACCGACTCGACCGTCGGAGTCCACTCAGGCCACCGCTCGACGTCGCTGAACACCTGCCACACCCGCTCGGGCGGGGCCTGGATCGTGCTGGAATGATCGAAGCGCATGTACCAAATGGTACACCCTCGGGAAGTTGACGGTGCAGGGATATCGGGCGGGCCGCTGGAAGGCCGTGGTCGGGCCTGCCGGTAGGGTCTGGGGCCATGGCTGACCAGAACGTCCCGCAGAACGTCGAGAACGAGCAGGACCCGGGCGCGAACACCCAGATGTTCCGGGCCTTCGTCAACGAGGGCCAGGCCGAGGCGACCACCGAGCCGAAACTCAACGGCCGGGCGCTGGCCTTCGTCGGCGCCGCCGTGGTCCTGATCGCCGTCATCGCCGCAATCACCGTCCTCTGACTTGACCCTCTGACTTGACCCAGCTCCACGTCGAGGTCGTCCGGGTCTTCACCGACCCCGATGGCCGCTTCGGCAACCCCTTGGGCATCGTCGACGGCGCCGCCGTCCAGCCTGGCGACCGGCAGCGCGTGGCCGCCGGTGACATCCCGGTCACGCGCGATGGCCACCTCGTCTCCGTCCGTGCCGACGCCCGCCATAGGTGTCGTCGAGGATGAGGCCACCGGGTCCGCCGTGACTCAGCTGACCGCTCAACTATCTCGGGATCTGCTGGTCGTCCAAGGCGCCGGCTCGCACCTGCACACCACCTGGCAGCCGCCGGTTCACGCCACCGTCGGTGGTCGCGACCCAGTAGCAGTTGATCGCGGCGTACGCGCGGGGTCGGGTGCTGCCTGCCGAGTCCCGCAGCATCACGATCTGACGGGTTTTCCACAACCGCTCCGACATCCGTTGACTGTCGTGGGTTGACGGATGGAGCATGGGTGCTCGGCTAGTGGTGGGAGGGCTGATGTCGGAGGTTGTGCGGGCTGCGTTGGTGCAGACGTCGTGGACCGGGGACAAGGAGTCCATGATCAAGGCCCACGAGGAGTACGCGCGGCAGGCCGCCGCGCAGGGTGCGCGGGTGATCTGCTTCCAGGAGCTGTTCTACGGCCCCTATTTCTGCCAGTTGCAGGATGCCAAGTTCTACGAGTGCGCCGAGGCGGTGCCAGGCCCGACGACCGAGCGGTTCGCCGCGCTGGCCAAGGAGCTCGGCATGGTCATGGTGCTCCCGGTCTACGAGCAGGAGCAGCCGGGCGTGCTCTACAACACGGCGGCCGTGATCGATGCTGACGGCAAGTACCTGGGCAAGTACCGGAAGAACCACATCCCGCAGGTGAAGGGGTTCTGGGAGAAGTTCTACTTCCGCCCTGGCAACCTCGGCTACCCGGTGTTCGACACCGCGGTCGGCCGGATCGGGGTCTACATCTGCTACGACCGGCACTTCCCGGAGGGCTGGCGGGCGCTCGGGCTGGCCGGGGCGAAGATCGTGTTCAACCCGTCCGCGACCCACCGCGGGCTGTCGTCGTACCTGTGGAAGCTGGAGCAACCCGCCTCGGCGGTGGCCAACGAGTACTTCATCGGCGCGATCAACCGGGTCGGGATCGAGTCCGACTTCGGCGAGAACGACTTCTACGGCACGTCGTACTTCGTCGATCCCGAGGGCAAGTTCGTCGGCGAGACCGGGCACGACCACGACCCGGAGCTGGTCGTCCGGGACCTGGACCTCGGCCTGCTGGACACGGTCCGGGACCGCTGGCAGTTCTACCGCGACCGCCGCCCGGACGCGTACGGCGACCTGACCAAGCCGTAAATCTGCACAGGCCGTCTCGAAGGGGAGTACGGAGATGTTGCTGGTCAAGGGTGGGACCGTCGTCGGGCCGACCGGGACGCAGGTCGCCGACGTGCTGGTCGAGGGCGAGAAGATCGTCGCGTTGCTGGACCCGGCGTTCAGCCAGACGATCACGCCGGACGAGGTGGTCGATGCCACCGGCAAGTACGTGATCCCGGGCGGAATCGACGCGCACACGCACATGGAGCTGCCGTTCGGCGGCACCGCGGCGAGTGACACCTTCGACACCGGCACCCGGGCCGCGGCCTGGGGCGGGACCACGACCATCATCGACTTCGCCGTCCAGCGGACCGGCGAGGTGGTCCAGGACGGGCTGGCAGCCTGGCACGCGAAGGCCGACGGCAACTGCCACATCGACTACGCGTTCCACATGATCCTCGGCGGCGTCGACGACGACTCGCTGAAGGCGATGGACCAGCTGGTCACGGACGAGGGCGTGACCAGTTTCAAGCTGTTCATGGCCTACCCGGGCGTCTTCTACTCCGACGACGGCCAGATCCTGCGGGCGATGCAGACCGCCCGGGACAACGGCGCGATGATCATGATGCATGCCGAGAACGGCATCGCGATCGACGTGCTCGTGCAACAGGCGATCGCCCGCGGCGAGACCGACCCGATCTACCACGGCATCACCCGGCCGTCCGCGCTCGAGGCGGAGGCGACGAACCGCGCGATCGCGCTCGCCGAGGTCGCCCGGGACTGCCCGCTCTACATCGTCCACCTGTCCGCCAGCCAGGCGCTGGAACACGTCGCCGAGGCGCGGGACGCGGGGCGGAACGTGTTCGCCGAGACCTGCCCGCAGTACCTGTACCTCACCCTCGAGGACCAGCTCGGCGCGCCCGGCTTCGAGGGGGCGAAGTGGGTCTGCTCGACCCCGCTGCGGAGCAAGCACGAGTCGCACGCGAAGGACCTGTGGAAAGGCCTACGGAGCAACGACCTGGCGATCGTGTCGACCGACCACTGCCCGTTCTGCATGAAGGACCAGAAGGAGCTCGGCCTCGGCGACTTCTCCAAGATCCCGAACGGAATCGGCGGCGTCGAGCACCGGGTCGACCTGATCTACCAAGGCGTGGTGGACGGCCAGCTGTCGCTGGAGCGCTGGGTGGAGACGATCGCGACCACGCCGGCCCGGATGTTCGGGCTGTACCCGCAGAAGGGGATCGTCGCCCCGGGCTCGGACGCGGACCTGGTCGTCTACGACCCGAACGCGACCACCCGGATCAGCGTCGACACCCACCACATGAACATGGACTACTCGGCGTACGAAGGGGTCGAGATCAAGGGCCGGGTGGGCACGGTGATCTCGCGCGGCGAGGTGATCGTGGCCGACGGCAACTACCATGGCCACAAGGGCCGGGGGAAGTACCTCCAACGCGGCCTGTCGTCGTACTTGATGTAAAGGGGGGAGCGCCGTGGACTTCGGAGTGGTGTTCCAGTGTGATCCGCCGGCGTCCGCGGTCGTGGACCTGGCACGCAAGGCCGAGGAGGCGGGGTTCGGCTACGTCTGGACGTTCGACTCGCACCTGCTCTGGCAGGAGCCGTTCGTCATCTACAGCCAGATCCTGGCCACCACCGAACGGGTGATCGTCGGGCCGATGGTGACCAACCCGGGGACCCGGGACTGGACCGTGATCGCGTCCCAGTTCGCCACGCTGAACGAGATGTTCGGGAACCGGACGATCTGCGGGATCGGCCGCGGCGACTCCGCGCTGCGCACGCTCGGCGCCAAGCCGGGCACCGTCGACGAGATGAAGCAGTGCGTGGACGTGGTCCGCGCGCTGGCCCGCGGTGAGACGGTCGAGTACCGCGGCCAGCAACTCAAGTTCGCCTGGGTCGAGAACGGCGCCCTGGACGTCTGGGTGGCGGCGTACGGTCCGAAGGCGCTGGCCGCGACCGGCCAGGTCGGCGACGGCTACATCCTGCAGCTCGCCGACCCGGACATCGCCGAGTGGATGATCGCAGCGGTACGGCGTTCCGCCGAGGAAGCCGGCCGGGATCCGGCGGCGATCAAGTTCTGCGTCGCGGCCCCGGCGTACGTCGGGGAGGACCTCGAGCACCAGCGCGAGCAGACCCGGTGGTTCGGCGGGATGGTCGGCAACCACGTGGCCGACATCGTCGCGCGCTACGGGACGTCGGGCGCTGTGCCGAAGGCGCTGACCGACTACATCGAGGGCCGCAAGGGCTACGACTACGCCCAGCACGGCCGGGCGGGCAACACCCACACGGACTTCGTCCCGGACGAGGTCGTGGACCGGTTCTGCATCCTCGGGCCGGTGGACAACCACCTGGCGCGGCTGTCGGAGCTCAAGTCGCTCGGGGTGGACCAGTTCGCGGTCTACCTCCAGCACGACGCGAAGGAAGAGACGCTGGCGGCGTACGGCAAGGACATCATTCCGGCGTTCTGAGTCGCTCGGCCGCCTGCGCCATGCGGGTCGCCGGCCGCGTTGCGCCGTACAGGGTTGCCGGTGGGTAGTCGGTCGTGACCGTTCGGGTAACCAGGCCGGCTGCCTCCAGGTCCTTGAGGGCGAGGGTGAGGGCGCGGTTCGTCGTACCCGGGAGGCTGTTGCCGAGCTCGGAGAAGCGGCGGGGCCGGTCGCCGAGGGCGGTGAGGATCGGCAGCGACCACTTGCGGAGGCCGACGTCCGTGGCGTCCAACTCGCGGAGAAGGTCGGTCAGGGCGGCGGCAGGTTCGCCTAGGCGTGCGCCCGCGTCGGTGAGCAGATACTCCGGCCGCAGCGGGTGGCCGTAGCCGGGGTTGCGCTGGATCAGGCCGTCGGCCTCCAGGAACGCGATCGTGCGTCGGAGCGACTCGCGACTGACCCCGAGGCCGTGGACCAGGTTCACGAAGCGGCCGCCGCGGCCGCGGTGCAGCTCGGCGATCACCGGGACGTTCCACCGGAGGTGGACCAGGCGGGCGAGCGTTGACACGAAAGTAAGCTTAGTATAAAAACAGGACTATGAGTGGATCGCCAGAGGTGTCGACTGCGATCGAGTACGACGGCAGGGCCGTCTGCGCGCTGGACGTCTCCGACCTGGAGCGCTCACTGAAGTGGTACCGGGAGGCCCTCGGGTTCGAGGTGGTGCACCGGCTCGACAGCTGGGGCTGGGCCGAGCTGACAACGCCGCTGCCCGGTATCAACATCGGCATCGGCCAGGTCGAGCAGCCGCAGACCGAGGGCGGAACGGTGATCACCTTCGGGGTGCGCGACATCGACGCCGCCCGGCGGCACCTCGAGTCGCTCGGCACCCGCTTCGACGGCGAGACCCGGCTGGTCGCCGACGAGGTCCGGCTGGCCACCTTCTACGACCCGGACGGGAACACGTTCATGCTGTCCGAGCGGGTGACGTGAGCACGCCGCCACGGCCGGGGATGGAGAGCCTGTCGCTCATCCTGCTCCGGCGCCCACCGAACCCGCCCGACCTGACCGACGACGAGATGGAGCGGATCCAGCAGGCCCACCTCGACTTCCTGGACGACCTCCGCGCCGCCGGCGTGATGGGCGCCGCCGGCCCCTTCCGAGACCACGACGACGTCTCCCTGCGCGGCCTCTGCGTCTACCGCACCAACCTCGACGAGGCCCGCCAACACGCCGCCACCGACCCCGCCGTACAAGCCGGAATCCTCACCGCAGAACCTCTGACCTGGTGGTTCCGCGAGGGCGAGATTCAGGTGGTCGGGGTCCAGCGGTAGGACTCGGGGAGTAGGTCGGTGATCAGGACCGAGCCGACGCCTTCCGCGGTGGGCAGGATGACGCGGATTGTCGGGTGGTAGTCGAGCAGGACCTGGCGATCCCGGCCGCAGGGGGCGCAGACGCCGCGGCCTTCGTTGCCGACAGCCACGATCGTGGTGAGTTCGCGGGCGCCTTCGGCTCGGGCGCGGCCGAGGGCGACGAGCTCCGCGCAGGGGCCGCCGGTGAAGTGGTACAGGTTGATCCCGGCGTACATCCGCCCGTCCACGCCTCGTACGGCGGCGCCCATCGTGTAGACCCCGTCCGGCCCGTCGGTGTTCGCGTCGACGGTACGGCGGGCGAGCTCGATCAGCTCGCGGTCCGTGTCGGTCAATGCCTGCACGATCATTCGCTGATACCGACCTTTCGACTCATCCGGTGATGCGTTTGAGCTCGGACTCCACGACGGACTTGACCGCCTTGAGCTCGGTGGCCGGATCCGATCCGCTGCGGATGATCCGGTTGAGGGCGTCGGAGTACGCCGTACCAGATTTCGGCGACCACAGCAGCGGCGTCTGCGCGTGCCCATTCTCGTTGACGAACCTGACCGCGTCGGCGGCCGGGCCCTCCTGCAGCTTCTCCGCCCTAACGGCCAGGCTCTTGCGGGCCGGGATGTGGAAGCCGTACGACTGGGCGAAGTCGAGCTGCTTGTCGGTCTGGTCGACCCACAGCCACCTGACGAACTTCTTCGCTGCGTCAACGTCCTTCGACTTCGCGTTGACCACCGAGCTGAACGCGCCGACCGGGACGCTCGGAGCGCCGGTGGTCGCGCTCAGCTTCGGCCAGGGGAGTACGCCGAAGTCGTCGCCGAACGCCTTCTGGATCGCCGGCAGCGTCCACAGGCCGGTGAACTGCATCGCGGTCAGGCCCTGGGTGAACGCGGACGGGTCGGACCAGTCGGTCGGTGCCCCGAGCAACAGGCTCTTCGAGGTGAACAGCTCGCGCAGCTTACGGAGCGACTCGACGGCGGCCGGGTCGTCGAACCCGAACTGGTTGTCCTCGGTCAGGTAGTCCAGCCCGGCCGACCACAGCGCCGGTCCGCCGAGGATGCTGACGCCACCGTCGTTGCCGACGAACAGGCCCTTCACCTTGTCGTTGGTGAGCGTCTTCGCGGCCGCGAGCAGCTCGTCTACGGTCTGCGGCGGCTGGACGCCGGCCGCGCTGAGCAAGCTCTTGCGGTAGACGAGCAGCTGCATGTCGGTGACCTGCGGGATCGCGTACAGCTTGCCCTGATACGTGCAGCGGGCGAGCAGCGACGGCGTGAAGTCCGCCTTGGTGGCGTCGTCGAGCAGATCGGTCAGGTCGACCACCTGGTTGCCCTTGATCATGTCGATGGTCGGGCCGTTGACGTACTCGAACACGTCCGGGCCCTGGTCGGTCAGCAGCGTGGCCGCGGTCTTCTTGTCGTAGTCGCCGGGTGACCACTGCACGGTCACGGTCGCGTCCGGGTACTCCTTCGCGTACCGGTCGACAGCCTGCTGCGTGCCGGCCTCGCCGTACTGGTGGTACCACTGCGCCAACGCCGGCTTACCCCCGGACGCGCTACCTGACGACTCGCGCCCGGTGTTCGACCCGCATCCGTCGACCGCCATCGCCGCCAGTGCGCCGCCCATCGCCAACAGCCGTCGCCTGGTGACCCCAGCACCCACCATCCCGCCGTACCTCCGTCTCCGCGCGGTCCCACAGCCCGCGCTCCGAAGACACTACGACTCCGAGGGCTCCTCGGCCGGGGTATGCTCTCCGGCATGTTCGCTCCCCGTGACTAGAGACGGCTCCCGCGTTCACGCGGTCGAGCCCACCTCCTCCCTGTCTCTTAGGAGCGTTCTCTTGTCCGGCACAGCTCGTGCCGGGAGCTACCGCGAAGTGCTGTCCTTGCCGTCGGCGTTGCGCACCTTCGTGCCGGCGCTGCTCGGGCGGCTGTCGTACGGTCTGCTCCCGTTGTCTCTGCTTTTCACTGTCCAAGAGTCCACCGACTCGTTCGGCGCGGCCGGCGCGGCGGTCGCGCTGTTCGGACTCACCTCGTTGTCCATGCCCTACAAGGCACGGCTCGTCGACCGCTTCAGCCAGCGCCGAGTGCTCCCGGTCCTCGCCATCGGTTGCGCCGTCGCGCTGGTGCTCGTCGCCAGTACGACGACCAACCTGGCGCTGGTCGCTCTGGCTGGTCTCCTCGCACCTCCGCTCGGGCCGTCGATGCGGTCGAACTGGAGGTTGCTGACCGAAGGATCGGCCCTCAAGGAGAGGGCCTACGCGTTGGACGCGGTCTGCGAGGAGTCGCTGTTCCTCGGCGGTCCGCTGCTGGTCGGCGTACTGATCAACGTCGTCTCCGCACCCGCTGCGCTCGGCTGCTCTGCCGGCCTGATGGTCGTCGGCACGCTCGCCATGGTGACCAGTCCAGTCACCGTGCACACCGCAGCGCCTCCTGCAACGCGCCAACTCCTGGGCCCGCTCGTCATCCCGGGGCTGCGAAGGATCCTGCTGGTCATCGCGGCCACGGCCGCCGGGATCAGCGTCGCGTACGTGTGCGTGGCCGGAGCCGCTCAGCGCAGCGGTAGTCCGGGCGCGGCCGGGTACGTCGAAGCCGCGATCGCAGCCGGGAGCGTCGTCGGCGGGCTCCTCTGGGGCCGTCGCCTGCACACCCGGCCGTGGTCCGCTCAGCTCGGCGGGCTGATCGCCGTACTGGCTGCCGGACTGTTGACGGCCTCGCTCGCGAGCAACCTGGTCCTGCTCGGGCTGGTGATGGCGGCCACGGGCGTCGCTGTGGCGCCGCTCTTCGTGGTGTCGTACCTGGCTGCCGACACGGTCACACCGTCGTACCAGCGCACCGAAGCCAGCACCTGGATCAACACCGCCAACAACCTCGGCAGCTCGGTCGGCTCGGCGCTCGCGGGGCTGACGCTCGACCGGACGGCGCCGTCCCACGGCTTCCTGGGCGGCGGAGTCCTCCTTGCCCTGGTCGCCGTGACGGTCTGGTGGTCAGGCGTCCGACAGACGGGCGATGGTGGCGGAGGCTCGGCGGACGATCGGGACCGGGCCTTCGGGGAGGACGTCACCGATGAAGTTGTAGTGGGCAAGCACTTCGGGGGCGACGCCGCCGGGGCGGTGCCGGCTGTGGTCGCGGACCCAGTCGATGATGTCGCCCCAGCCCGGGGCGGCGAGCGAGCCGCCGAAGTGCTGGACCGAGAGGCCGGCGCACAGGTTGCCGAACGCGAGCCGATGCGCAAGCGGCCAGCCGCGGAGCGTGCCGAGGACGAGTGAGGCGAGGAAGACGTCGCCGGCGCCGGTCGGGTCGTAGGAGCGGACCGGCAGCGCCGGCACCTGCTCCTCCTCGCCGGTGGTCGCGTCGATCGCCAGCACACCGTCCGCGCCGTTCGTCACCACCGCCAGCGGTACCCGCTCGGCGAGCTTGTGCAGCGCGGCCTTCGGCGTGTCGGTCCGGGTGTACGCCATCGCCTCGCTCGCGTTCGGCGTGAACGCGTGGAAGCCCTCGAGGACATCGAGTACGGCGGGGGACCACTGGTCGGTCGGGTCCCAGCCGACGTCGCCGAACAGCAGCGCGCCGGACCGCATCGCGTCGATCGTCCAGCCCGGCAGTTCGTCCTCGACCGGGACGATCGCCGAGCGGGTGTTCAGGCCCGGGCCGACCAGCTTGCTCGGGTCGCCGGGCGCCTCGTGCGCGTGGGTCACCATCGCGCGGTCCCGGTCGAGCGACATCGAGACGGTGACGGGGGAGTGCCAGTGCCCGATCCGGCGGGAGTGGGACAGGTCCACGCCCTCCTGGTCGGCCAGGGTCCGCCAGCAGAAGTCGGCGTACACGTCGTCGCCGAACACCGACGCCAGGCCGGTCTTCAGGCCCAGCCGGCTGGCGGCGATGGCGAAATTCGCGACGCCGCCGGGGCAGGAACCCATCCCCTCGGCGAAGATCTCGGTCCCGGTGGCCGGGGCGGACTCCAGACCGGTCAGCACGATGTCGAGGAACACGGTCCCCTGCACGAACACGTCGTAGCGGTCCGGCTCGTCCATCTCAGTGACACTGCTCCTTGTCAGACTTTGGCGGTTCTTGTCGGTCGCGGGTGGAATGCTTCCTTTCGTAACATCTTCGGCCGGTCAACTCCATGGGATTGGGAGGTCGCGCATGAGCGGCTGGGTGTGTCCGTGATACCTACCTGGATCTCGGTGGTCGGCGTGGTGGTGACCGTGCTGAGCCCGTTCCTGGCTCTCGGTGGCGTCATGCTCGGCGCGTACCTGATCCGCAAGTCCGACCGCGAGCTGGACGTCTGGCGGCACCGCGAGGAGACGATGCGGATGGTCCGGTGGGCGGTCGAGCAGATTCTCGAAGGGACCGACTCCGGGACGGACGCCGGCGTCGTCACGCTCCGCTCACTGATGCGGTCGGAGCTGTTACAGCCGGAGGACTACGACCTGGTCGCCGCGCTGACCGCGTCCGTTGCGATCGACCGCGTCGGTCAGGCCGCGTACGCTGATATTGCGGAGTCCGACACCGAGGTCGTCGAGGGAGTCAGTGCCAATGGCTGAGAAGAAGACCGTCAAGGTCTCGCGCCAGGCCGTCGAGTTGGCCCGGCTGCACGTCGAGGCAGCCCGCAGAGCCGGCCGCAAACCCGAGCCCGGCCTGGCCCGCATCGCCGACGCCCGCCCCGACAACGGCAACGACACCGCCCCAGCCCCCGCCTGACCTGTGGATAACTCCACCGTCGAACCGGTGGAAACGGATAGGCTCAAGCAGGAAGAACAGGGGCGGGCAGCATCGGCGCCGAAGCAGCCGGTAGCCGTTCGTAACGCCCTGGTAGTGCACCGGGTATCGGACGGCGCCGTACGGTGCGGCATGCCTGGTCGGCGGCACGCCCGGGACCACCTAGACTGACCTGCGGCCGCTCCGGTGGCGTACGGTCTCCTGGTGGTTACCGATGCGCCGCTCCCTGTTCCCGACCACGGCCGGATGATCCCGTGATCCGCTTCGAGAATGTGTCAAAGACGTACGAGGGCCAGTCCAAGGCCGCTCTGCTGAACGTCAACGTCGAGATCGAGAAGGGCGAGTTCGTCTTCCTCGTCGGCACCTCCGGGTCCGGCAAGTCGACGTTCCTGCGCCTGGTCCTGCGTGAGCACCGGTCGTCCAAGGGCCACATCATGGTGGCCGGCAAGGACCTGAACCGGCTGGCCAGCTGGCGGATCCCGCAGATGCGCCGCCAGATCGGCACCGTCTTCCAGGACTTCCGGCTGCTGCCGAACAAGACCGTCGCCGAGAACGTGGCGTTCGCGCTGCAGGTGATCGGCAAGCCGCGCTCGCACATCCGCAAGACGGTCCCCGAGGTCCTCGAGCTGGTCGGCCTGGACGGCAAGGAGGACCGCCTCCCCGACGAGCTGTCCGGCGGCGAGCAGCAGCGGGTCGCGATCGCCCGGGCGTTCGTGAACCGGCCGATGATCCTGATCGCCGACGAGCCCACCGGAAACCTCGACCCCGGCACATCGGTCGGCATCATGAAGCTGCTGGACCGGATCAACCGCACCGGGACGACGGTCGTGATGGCCACCCACGACGTGTCCATCGTCGACCAGATGCGCAAGCGCGTGATCGAGCTGGAGAACGGTCATGTCGTCCGCGACGAGTCGCGCGGCGTCTACGGCTACCAGCACTGAGAAGCAGGGACTACTGACTGATGCGCTTGAACTACATCCTCTCCGACCTCGGCATCGGCCTGAAGCGGAACCTGTCGATGACGATTGCGGTCGTCGTCACCATCTGGGTCTCGCTGTCGCTGTTCGGCAGCGCGCTGCTGGCCCGCGAGCAGGTCGAGCTGATGAAGGGGAACTGGTACGACAAGATCCAGATCTCGGTCTTCCTCTGCACCAAGGACTCCGGCGGCCGCGGCTGCTCGGGCGCCGAGGTGACCCAGGAGCAGAAGAACCGGATCCGGCAGGTGATCGAGTCGAACCCGGACACTGCCCCTGACGGCGTCTTCGGCGAGTCGAAGAAGGAAGCGTTCGAGCAGTTCAAGAAGCTCTACAAGGACTCGCCGATCGTCAGCACGGTCACCGAGGACCAGATGCAGGAGTCCTTCCGGGTCAAGCTGAAGGATCCGCAGCGCTACCAGAACCTGGTCAGCGCGGTCGCGGGCCTGCCCGGAGTCGACACAGTCCAGGACCTGAGGCAGTACCTGGATCCGTTGTTCAAGGCGCTGAACGGCTTGCAAGTCGGCGCGCTGGTGGCCGCGGCACTGCTGCTGGTCGCCGCGCTGATGCAGATCTCGAACACCATCCGGCTGGCGGCGTACGCCCGTAGACGTGAGATAGGCATCATGCGCCTGGTGGGCGCCTCGAACTTCTATATCCAGCTACCGTTCTTGTTAGAAGCGGTACTGGCCGCGCTGATCGGCGCGATCCTTGCCTGCGGCACCTTGTGGGTCGGGGTGTACTTCGTGGTCATGCAGCGGGCCCAGGAGACGTTCCGGGTCTGGCAGTGGGTCGGAGCCACCGAAACCTTCCGCGCCACGCTCATCATGGTCGTGGTCGGACTGGTGCTCGCCGTGGTCCCGACATTCCTGACAACGCGGAAATACCTCAAAGTCTGACCCGGGTGACTTATCGTGCTTCGGTAGCACGACAACTCAACCCAGAGCAAGGGGTCGACTGTGGTCCCGCACTTCCCCGGTGCGAACCCGCGTGAGCGGGGGAGCATCAAGCGAGACGACAGCAGCGGCACCCCCGCGAAGCCACGCCTGCGCCTCCGCACGAGGGCGCCAGGCCGGCCGACGGTCGTCGCCGCTTGCTGCCTTGTCCTGTCCCTGTCCGCCGGCGCCCTGGCGGTGGTTCCGTCTGCCCAGGCGGACCCACCCGACCCGGCCGCCAAGAAGAAGCAGCTCGACTCGCAGATCGACCAGTCCAAGGCCGATCTCGCGCACGCCTCCGACCAGCTCGGCAAGTCCGTCGTCGCCTACAACCAGGCGGACGCGCGGTACAAGGCCGTCCAGGCCCGGTACGCCGTTGCCCAGGGCAAACTCGCGGCCGCGAAAGCCGCCGATGCGGTGGCCGCGGGCAAGCTCCGGGTCGCCGAGCAGACGCTCCGGTCGGCGGTCGCCGCCGTCGAGAGAGGCGAGCGGCTGATCGCCGAGAAGCGGGCGGTGGCGGGTCGCGCCGTACGGTCGGCGTACCAGCAGCAGAACAGCCTGGTCGGGCTGTCGATCGCGCTCCGCGGCGCGTCGCCGGCCGACATCGCCACCGGGATGCAGGTCCAGCGCAACGTGTTCGGCATCCAGGGCAACGCGATCACCAACCTGAACAACGCGCAGGCCCAGCTCGCCAGCCGGCGGGTCAAGGTCGCCGCCGCGGAGAAGGCAGCCGAGGAGGCGCGCGCCGAGGCGGCGCGCACCGTGCGGCAGGTGACCGCGCTGACCAAGCAGGTCGCCGCTGACAAGGCCGAGGCCGCCGCGGTCGCGCAGATCAAGCTGGTCGCGTTCAAGGCCGCCGAAAAGGAGAAGAACTCCGAGCAGGCGCAGTACAACGCCCTGGTCCGGGAGCGGAACCGGGTCGAGCAGATCCTGATCGCTCGCGCCCGCGCCGAGAAGGCCGCCGCGGCCCGCCGGAAGGCGGCCCGGGAGAAGGCCGAGCGGGAGAAGGCGCGCAAGGAGGGCCGCCCGCCGCGGGACGTCCCGGACGAGCCGAACGACAACGGGCGGCTCAGCTACCCGATCCGCAGCTACATCACGTCGCCGTTCGGGATGCGGTTCCACCCGGTCCTGCACTACTGGAAGCTGCACGACGGCACCGACTTCGGCGGCGGCTGCGGTACGCCGATCCGCGCGGCGGCCAGCGGGGTCGTCACGGACCGGTACTACAACGGCGGTTACGGGAACCGGCTGTTCATCTCGCACGGGGTGATCGACGGCTCCTCCATCACCACCGTCTACAACCACCTGTCCCGCTACAAGGCCCGCGTCGGCGAGCGCGTCTCCCGCGGCGAGATCATCGGGTACGTCGGCACCACCGGCTACTCCACGGGCTGCCACCTGCACTTCATGGTCTACGACGACGGGCGCGTGGTTAATCCCATGAAGTGGCTCTGAGTCGTCTGAGATACTGGTCGGATGGTGAAAGAGACCGGCCGGAAACCGATCGCGCAGAACCGTAAGGCGCGACACGACTACCACATCGAGGACGTGGTGGAGGCCGGGCTCGTGCTGACCGGGACCGAGGTGAAGTCCCTGCGGCAGGGCCGGGCCTCCCTGGTCGACGCGTTCGCGGCGGTCCGGGGCAACGAGCTGTGGCTGCAGGGGATGCACATCCCCGAGTACAAGCACGGCACCTGGACCAACCACGAGCCGCGCCGTACCCGCAAGCTGCTCCTGCACAAGGACGAGCTCCAGAAGCTGATCCGCGCCGTCGAGCAGCAGGGCGTGTCGCTGATCCCGCTCTCGCTGTACTTCAAGGACGGCTACGCCAAGGTCGAGCTCGGCACCGGGCGGGGCAAGAAGGACTACGACAAGCGGCACGCGCTGGCCGAACGGCAGGCGAACCGCGAGGCCCAGCGCGCCCTCTCGGACCGTCGCCGCGCCCCGCGCTGATAGTGAGGATGATGTGAGTGGGCCCCGCGGTGGTCGTCCTGACTCGCCCTCTAACTGACTTCGGGTCTTAGTCGGGATCTGTCGGTCTGCGGCTGCGGAGCGTGTTTGCACTCACCGGGCCGGGGGTTGTGACTTCATACGAGCCGTGCCAGCAGGCACCCATCACTGCTTTGTCCGCTCGCCTCGGCTGGTGCGTGCCGCCGTGGCCCTGGCGAAGGGGACCGGTCCGACCGCAAGACCCGCCGATCTGCCGGCAAGTCCGCCTCGATCGACGCCGAGGCCGCCGCCCGGGCCGTCGCGGCCGGTAACCGGACAGGCACGCGAAGGACCGCAGCGGATCCGTGGAAGCGCTACGCAACCTGTGCGTGGCTCGCCGCAGCGCCATCAGCCACCGTGCCGACTGCGTGCGCCGGATTGAGACCACTCCGCGACCAGTTCGACTCGCGAGCTGGTCACCACCTGCGCTGCGACCAGACCCGGCCCGGATCAACCAGCCACACCACGCCGCCAAGGCCGCACTGCGCGCTCCTCGACCTCAATCGCGGCGGCGACCGCCAAGCCATCGGACCATCCGGGCGTTTGCCGAGTCGTCGATTTCGGTGCTTCAGCGAGCGAATCGACAACAGAAATCCACAACTCGCGGACCACCTCCGGTTGAACCGCCCGTCAGCCACCCGCCTGCGTCTACCTCCTCCGGTCGGCCGCCGCTCCGGGTGCCAGTGTGGGCGGTCGCATTCCGCCCGGCCCATTCCCGGTGTCCCGGTGTCCTTGGGAGCTGCGGGTGTTTTCGGCGTACCTGACTCGTTGGGCTTCTGGCGTGGGGATGCCGAGGTGAGCCTGGGCCCGGGCAGGGGGCTGGGGTCCGGTCAGGGGTGGGTGGGGGCTGCACCCGATGGGGTGCGGGGCGCCTGGAGCGCAGAGTGGATGCATGTCCACTTCAGACCTGCTGGTGACGCCGGCCCAACGGGACCGCGCCGTCGAGATTCTGAAAGAAATGTACGCCGACGGCCGGCTGGACCACGGCGAGTTCGACACCCGGCTCGAGCTGGCGCTCAAGGCGCGCACCCGGGCCGAGCTGAACAGCACGTTCAACGGCCTCGTCTCCCGGCCCGTCCCGACGTACGCACCCGCCGCCTTCACCCGGC
Source organism: Kribbella sp. NPDC050820 (assembly GCF_040653975.1). NCBI lineage: Bacteria > Bacillati > Actinomycetota > Actinomycetes > Propionibacteriales > Kribbellaceae > Kribbella > Kribbella sp. NPDC050820. The sequence goes on along the minus strand of NZ_JBFAHB010000019.1, from coordinate 68,435 downwards.
CGGCCCAATTGCAGCGGTACAACAGCGACGGCCGCGGGCTGGGCACGGTCGCGCACTGGCTCGGGTATCCGACGTTCTTCGTCGGCCCGGCCATCATGGTCGCGACCGCCGGCCAGAAGAACCCCGCCGTACGCAAGCACGCCGTCGAGGCGCTGAACTTCCAGCTGAGCGCGTTCGGCGCGTTCGCGCTGGTGGGCATCATGACCGGGGTGACGGAGGGGTTCACCGCGTTCCTGTTCCCGCTGCTCGGCATGCTCTGGTTCATCCTGACCGGGATCGGCGGTCTGGCGACCGCAGTCGGCGCCAACTTCCGCTACCCGTTCACGCTGCGTATGATCAAGTGACGCTGGGTGATCTCGCCGCGCGATGTGGGCCGTCCGCCGCCGCGCGGGAATCCGGGGTGCGGGTGGGTTGTTGGACTTGATAGTGTGGATCTTCTACCGGGGCTCCGGCGCCGGTGGGAGTTTGACAACTCAACAGGGGGTGAACGGTTTCGACTTTGGACGTTAGTTCCAAGGGAAGCGGGCCGAGGATCCAGGGTTATCTCGTTAACGATCTCTGGAAACCAATAACTGCCAACGCTAAGCGCAGTAGCTTCGCTCTCGCCGCCTGACGGCCTGAGCACCTAAAGAAGCGGTCAGCCCGGGGATGCTTCCGACCCGGTTCCTGGCCTCAGCTAGGAAGCTTGCTTTGTTAGCCCGGTCACGGGGCTAGCACGGGACATTTACAGTGACTGAGCCTGTCAGCGACTTGTCTGTGAGAGCGCTGAGGCTGAGAAAAACGCCTAACAGACTGCGCCCGGAGAAGCCTTGAAGCAACGCTGAAGGACGCGGGTTCGATTCCCGCCACCTCCACCCCTGGAGAACGCGCAGGTCAGAGCTCATCCGACCTGCGCGTTCTGCTGTCCGCGACTACGCAGCGACCACTTCATGCCGCGTCCCGCGGCAGAGCACGTGCCCTCGCCGCTCTCGAGTGCGGTCGCGAAGACAGTTGCCCGAGCGTGATTCCGGGTCGGCGGGCGATGCGTAAGGCGATCGACACGAACGCGACCGTCATCGTGCCCCACCCCGTAGAGGGTGAGGCCGACGCGACCTGGTCGAGCAGATCCGCGACGCCGGCTGCCGCCCGTGCTGGTGGACCGGTATCGCACCGATCTCGTCACTGACGCCGTGGTCGCCGACAACTTCGGCGTCGGTTGCCAGCTGACCGAGTAGTTGGTCGAGCGCGGTCACCGGCGGGATCGGGACTGTGTGGAGCGAGGCCCGATGCCACCCGCAGGGCTACTCGCGCGGTTGCTGGACAGCGCCACGCCGCCGATGGTCTTCCTGCGCCCGAACGGCCACGTCCTGGCGACCGCGGCGAAGGACCTGCTCCAGCTGGGTGTGGAGATCTCCGGCCAGGTCGACCTCGCCGGCATGGACGACGTCGGGCCGTACGACGTCCTTCCCCACACCGCCGTCGCCATCTCGCGACGTGGAGAACGTCGTTGTCCCCGCCCGGATTCGCACCCGCGAGGCGTCTCCGGCTACCTTCGCGCCGCCAGCGCCACTCCGACCAACTCACCCTGATCCGTACAAGGTCGTCACCTCCGTGGCTGTCAACGCCGCCGGATACAGCCGGACTTCATCCAAGGAGCCTGCGAAGTGGTCTGCGGGCGTCGAGCGGTCCAGTGCGCCGGCAGCGAACCGGTTCAACTCGGGAAGCGTAGGAGCGTTGGCAAGAGTGGCTTGTAGAACCCCGTCCAGGTACAGCTTCGAAGTCGTCGGGCTCTCGAACACCCCCGTCACCAGGTGCCACTCGTTGTTGTTGACCACCCCGGACGAGTAGACGGTGGCCGCGCTTCCGTTCCGTACGTCGAGAAAGGCTCTGCCTTGGGCGTTCATGCCGATCCGGGTGTACTTGTCGCCGGCTGAGCCGTCACCGAGAAAGGCGACCGTCGAATTGGAAGTCGACGTCGTCTTCATCCAGGCCGACAACGTGTAAGGATAGTCGGCGATCTCGCTGATCTCAGTGCGGACGGCATCGTCGACCCCGTCGAATTGCAGGGCACTGCCGGAGGTGCCCACGACAGAGCCGGTGTCGAACGACAGACCGTTCAGCAAGGTGCCCGAATGACCGTTACTGCTGGCGTCGGCCGCCGTCATGCCGGACACTTCGTCGAACTTCCAGTGGATCGAAGCGGTGTTGGCGCCCCCGTCGTCGCCGTCGATCGTCCAGGCGCCGAAATCGTAGACGGAACTCTCACCCCCATGATCCAACGTCAGTATGTCGCCGCCGTAATCCTGGTGCATGAACGGACTGTCCACGAGGGGCCAATTGTCGTAGGGTACGGCCACACCGTTCAGTTTGCGGTTGCCGTTGTAGGAGCCGCTGTATTGATACGTGATGTCCATGACGTCACCGGACAGCGACGTATAGATTAGCCTCGGATCGGTCTCGTCCAGATGAGTGGTGTCGATGACCGTGTTTTCTTTGATGTCACTCGCGAACGAGGACAGCTCGGTGATCAGCCGCTGCGCGTCCGGAGTCGACGCCTGGCCGGGTAGCGCATAATCGGCCGCGGCAACGACCTCCACGATGACGCCGTTCCTGTTGCCGGAGCTTCGCAGCGTCTTGAACGTCTGGTTGTTGATCGTGCGGTCCGGTGCCCAGGCATACCCCTTGACCGGCTTGACCGCGATCATCGTGCTGCCCCCATGGATGAACACCCATCCCGAGTCTTCCACGATTCGCTGCGCTGCGGAGGTGGATATCGGACCCTCGATATACTGCAGAATCGGGTTCGTTCCGTCGATCGTTCCGCTGGTGGGGATTTTGTAGATGCCGATCAGGGCGCCGTTGTGCTGCATGACCTGCTCGTAGGCCGTGGCTCCTTTGTAGTCGCCGGCTCGCCGAGGGTGCGTCATGAAGAACGTGCTGCCCGGCTGCTCGGAGTCCCAGCGGGTCAACCATCGTCTCGACTGGTCAGACCATCCGAGATTCCCGATCTCCACCTGGCTGGCTAATCCGAACCTGTCCGCAATGTAACTGTACTTGCTCGTCCGCGTATTCCAGTTGCCGTTCTCTCGCTGGACGAAGGGTTCGCTTCGGTCGTGTCCGATCCGTTCCAGGATCGCCGGCATCCTGTAGGTGCTCGTGGCGGTTGCCACGGAATACCACGCCTCGGTGGCGTGATCACTTGAGGACGTCGGGAAACTCGGCGTTCTTCCTCCCCAGAGCAGCCATTGCTGGATCGTGCCCGCCGCGCCTTCCTGAGGCGTCGTGCTGACGGCGATCGCACGGAGTGTCGCAGATACGTAGTAACCGTTGATCCATTCGGCTCCGATGTTCGCCAGCATCCACTCGAGCGTCATTTTCGCCTTTTGCCGAAGGGCCGGATCCTGGGCGAAATCGACCAGTGACAGCAGGCAGTTGACCGTAATCGCGTTGTAGACGGGAGAATCGTACTCAGCAAGCCCTTTGTGGACGTACTGGTTCATGATCTCTTCCAGTTGCTGCTTGTTGGCTGCACGCTCGGTGGCGGCGTTCGCCCAGTCGGGCCACGTTTGAGCGACCAGATATCCCGCCGTCTTGTACATCAGCCTGTGGTTCTCTGTCGACCCGTTCGACGCGGAGTAGGTGATGCCCGCGTTCGTCGTCAGGTCCGCCTTGACCTTCGCTTGCAACGTACCGGAGTACAAGTGCCCGAACTTCAAATACGTGTCGATGTTGTTGAGGTAGTAGAACATGGCCCCGGGGTGACTGCCGTTGTTCAAGTTGCTCACCCAGGCCAACGCGGTTCCGACGTCTTGATTCTTGGCCAGCCTCGCTTGCGCGTAAAAGAACGTTTCGGCGTTGTTGGTGCCGTTTGGTGACGTTCCCGCGGCGAATGTTGTGAGTAGTTGATCCACACGTTGTTCATACGTGTCGGCGGCCGCTGCATGAGTGGGAGGGTTGGACAGTCCGAGGGCTGCCGGCAACAGCACCGCCGTGCTGAGAATCACTTTCATGATGACCTTCACGAACTCACCTGCCCTGGTAGTTCTGGATTCGCTCTCGGTTCGGGTTAACCGAAGATCACCGCTCCGGACTGGGTCGCATCGATCACCGCTCGGCCGTCGGGCAGGGTGGACACCTGAATACCCTCGGCTGCCCAGTGCCTCGGGTCGACCCGGGAGGCGGTGACGTGCCGTATCGGCTGTCCCTGCGCGGGAAACAGCGACACCACACCACGGCCCGTTTCGGGCCGGATCTTCTCCCGCACCTCGGCCGCGCCGGCGCCAAGTCCGGTCGTGATCATCCCGGCCGCGGTCGCATCGTCGGCGACCTGCCGATACCGGTCCACAGTGGTGCGGATGACGTCGACGCCCTCATCGGAGATGGCGAGCAGGTCACCCCAGATGCCGTGATGGCCGAGGACCAGGGCCGCTAGGCTCTCCTGCTGGTGCGCGCGCGGGTCGTCGGGGTAGTAGTGGACCAGCGTGAGGACGGAGGGGATCCACTTGTCGAAAGCGTAGGTCTCCCGGCAGACCCATCCTCGAGCACGTCCCGGGTGGAAGAACATGTTGGCGTTGATGCCGTTGAGGTCCTCGGGCAGCTCGTAGTCGGAGTAGTACGGGCCGTTGTTGACGAGGAAGTACTTTCCGGCGGACAGGAAGCTCAACCCGAACGAGCGGTGGTTTTCCGTGACATCGAAGTCGACGATCGACCCGGGCACCGCGACCGCGACGCGCTCCGCGAGCTCCGTCATCCGCTCGCTCATCATGAACGCGAACCGGTCTGCTCGTTCGCCGGCGCTGTTGCTCTCGTCGCCGTGCTGGTGATGCGGACTGTCGCAGCCGTACTGGCCGACAGCGTCCAGCTTGAAGTACGTGATGCCCAGTTCACGATTGACGCGGATCAAGTGGCCAAGGAGAGTCTCGAACCAGTCGCTGACCAGGCACATCGGCCTGCTCGTCTCGGTTTCCCAGATCTCCCGTGGCTCGACCGGTTCACCCCGCCACGTCTTGATGTCGCCGGCATGCGCGGCCAGCGCCCGGCTGGACAGTGCGGCCATCGTGGGGTCGAACCAGATGCCCAGTCGCAACCCGAGTTCGTCGGCACGTTCCTTGATGTCGTGCAGCCCGGCCGGGAATCTGACCCGGCTCACCTCCCAGTCGCCCGTCGAAACGAACCAGCCGGTATCGATCACGTACGTGTCGATTCCCATGCGGGCGGCGACTTCGAGCTCGGCGAGAACCCGCTGCTCGGTCAGCCCGGCGATGTAAGGCCGGTCGTGCCAGTAGCGTTCCCGCTCCTGGAAGTTCCAGGTGTTGTAGAAGATCTGCGGTCGACGCGAGTGGTCGTGCTCTGACTGGTACCGCAGCAGGAAACTGCGGAACACCGCGGCAACGTCATCCAGCTCCCCGTCGACGGCGGCGGCGAGCAGCCACGGGGTGTGGAAACCGGCGACGTCCAGGCGCTGCCCGTCGAGGTAGGCGCCCTTCACCGCGCCCACCCGGACGCCGCGGGACCGATCAACCCAGAAGCCGCAGAACAGATCCCCGCCGGACGTGCCGTGCTCGTACGCGAGCAGCCAGGAGGACCCCCGTTCGACGCCGACGAGGATCGGGCCGATCAGGGGCGACAGCGCCTCGGCCGCCTCGGCCGCGAGGGCGATCTCGTTCGGCATGAAGGAGTGGCCCAGCTCGACGAAGTCCGAAATGCGCACCTCGGTGACCGGGCCTGGGCGGCGCAGCAGTTCCGCGTAGGTGATGCCCGTGCCGCCTGCTGCCTTCGTGAGCCGTCGCGGATTCGCACTGTGCAGCCCGTACCGGAAGCGAACCACGGGGCTCTCCGGGGACTGCCGGATGACCAGTGTCAATTGCAGTCCGGGTTCGTTGTCGACGTCACCGACGAACGTCGACTCGAGTACCCCGTTGAGAAGTGTGCGCTGCTCGAGCGGTGCTCCGAAGTCCGCGACTCGACAGCTCACCGCGCGCCCGTCGATCTCGAAGACGGGCGCGGCGATGGCCAAACGCATTCGAGCCTGCGGGTTCTCGATGTCCCAAAGAGCCCCGTCACTTCCCGCCGCGGCGGCCTGGATGCCACCCACGGTGACAGACACGACGGATGTGGGGATGGCGGTTGAAGAGAAGGTCATTGTTTGACTGCTCCACCTAGAAGACCGGACACGAAGTAGCGCTGCATGAAGATGAACAGCAGGGCGACGGGGATGACAGAGATGGTGGTGGCCAGAATCAACTCGCCGTAGTCGGTGGCTCGGGCGTCGGTGAAAGAGGCCAGCGCCACCGGAATCGTGTAGGCGTCCTCGGAGCGGAGGACCACGAGCGGCCAGATGAAGTCGTTCCAGATCGCCAGGAACAGGAAGATCCCCAGTGCGGCCAGCGCCGGACGCACCGTCGGGCTGACGATCCGGAACAGGATCCGGAATTCTCCCGCCCCGTCGATCCGGGCGGCTTGGATCAGCTCGTCAGGCACCGACTGCATCGCCTGCCGCATGAGGAACAGACCGAACGGGTACGCCAGGCCAGGGAGGATGAGCGCCTGGTAGGAGTTCAGCCAGCCAAGCTTGACCATCGTCTGGAACAGCGGAACCAACGTCACCTGGTTCGGGATGGCGAGCGTGGCGATGACGAACCCGAACAAGAACGCCTTGCCGCGGAACTGGAACTTGGCGAACGCGTACCCACCGCAGAGGCAGATCAGCATTCCCGCGATCACGTAGATGATCGAGATCGCGATCGAGTTGACCACGGGACGGAGGTAACCGCGCTCGCCGAACAGGTTGGCCCAGTTGGTGAGCAACTGGTCCCCAGGCAGGAGGTGGGGCGGGTTGGCGAACACCTCCGACGCGGTCAGGGTCGATCCGATGATCAGCCAGTAGAACGGGGCGGCCATCAGGATGAACCCGACGAAGATCACCAGCGTGAGCACCAGGCTCGACAGCCGGTTGCGCCGGCGGGTACGGCGTACGGCGGTGCTCATCGTTCCTCCTGGAAAAGCCGGAACTGAGCCACCGACACGATGACGACCAATCCGACCAGGACGAAGCCGATGGCCGAGGCGTAGCCGAAGTCGAAGTACCCGAAGGCGTTCTCGTAGATGTACATGCCGATCGTGAGGGTCGCGTTGTCAGGCCCGCCGTTGGTGAGGATGTACGGCTCGTCGAAGAGTTGCAGCGTCCCGATCGTCGACGTGACCACTGTCAGCAGTACTGCGGGGCGCAGCCCCGGGAGAGTGACGCTGAAGAACTGCTGCACCCGGCCGGCGCCGTCCACCGCCGCGGCCTCGTAGAGCTCCTCGGGGATCGTCTGACGCTGGGCGAGATAGATGACCGTGTTGATTCCGGTGTAGTGCCACGTCATCGCGATCATCAGCGACACCTTCGCCCACACCGGATCCTGCAGCCATGCCACCTTCGGCAACCCGATGGACTGGAGCATCACGTTGACGATGCCGTTGTCGGTCGCCAGCATGATGCTGAAGATCACGCCGTACGCGACCAGACCCATCACCACCGGCAGGAAGTAGCCGAGCCGGAAGATGTGGCGGAACCTCAACAGTGTCGAGTGGAAGGCGACCGCGAGCAGAACAGCCAGGATGAGCATGATCGGCACCTGGATGACCAGGATGATCAAGGTGTTGGAGAGAGCGCGGTAGAACAGCGGATCGTTGAAGATTCGCTCGTAGTTGGCGATCCCGACGATGCGCTGCGTGCCGCCGTCGTTGGTGGTGAAGCTCAAGTACGCGGCGTAGAGGATCGGATAGACCTTGAACGCGGCGAAGAGGAAGATCACCGGCGCCAGAAGGACGTACGGGATGGTCCGTGGAGTCAGCCACGACCGCCGAGAGGATCGGGGCGGCGGGGTAGGCGGTCTGAGTTGGAGCCCTGGCGGGGATTGCGCTTCGAGGTCGATCATGACCGTTCTTCCTTCTGAGCGTGGGGCTCCGCGGGCAGCCTGGCGGAGCCCCACGCTCGGATCGGGGGAGGTGCGCGGGTGCAGGCCGCCTACTCGGCGATCTTTCGCCCGGTGGCGTCGGCGAGCAGCTGCGCTGCCTTGTCGAGCGCTTCCTGCGGGTCCGCGCCCGTGAGCAGCACCTTGGTCTGGGCGTCGGTGTAGATCTTGATCGCCCGCGCGTAGTCGCTGGTGAAGTTCGGCACCGCCAGGTTCGGCTGCGTGATCGAGTCGACGAAGACCTGGCTGGGCGACTTACCGACGTAGAAGCCGCTGCCGTCGGTGAAGCCGTCCGTCGAGTACATGGCTGTCAACCCAGGAGTGAAGGGGTGTGCCGTCTGCATCGCTTTCTGCCCGTCCAGCGAGCCCAGCGCGAAGTTGATGAACTTCCACGCCAGCTCCTTGTGCTCGCTGTTGCCCGCGATCGAGAGGTACGTCGAGCCCGCCAGGGCAGCCGTCGTGCCGCCCTCCTCCACGGCCGGGCGCAGGGCCACGGCCCACTTTCCCGCCTGAGCCGGTTGAGCGTCCTCGAAGTAGCCGGCCCACCAGGAGGCATCGATGTTGGTCGCGACCGAGCCATCCGCGTACTGGCTGGCTCCGCCGGCGGTGAAGGAGGCCGCGTCCGCGAGGACGCCCAGGTCGTTGGCCTTCTTCAGCAGCTCGAGCGACTTCACGCCCGCGGCGTTGTTCATCGTGATCTCACCGTCGGCGTTGAAGTAGAACGAGTCCTGCTGCTGCGTGAGGGTCTGCCAGATGTCAGCGGAGGCCGACTTCGCCGCGGCCTTGTCCAGCTCGAAGAGGCTCGCGCCGGTCTTCTTCTTCAGCGTCACGCCGGCCTCGATCAGCTCGTCCCAGGTCTTGATCGTCGACACGTCGATGCCGGCCTTGTCGAACAGAGACTTGTTGTAGACGAAGCCGGAGGTGTTGACCTCGAAGGGAATACCCCAGATCTGTCCGTCGGAGCCCAGGCCGCCGCCCCACGCGCTGGGCGCGAAGTCTGCTTTGAGGTCATCAGCACCCAGCGTGGAGAGATCCGCGAAGGCGTTCTTGAACTTGTCGGTGTAGCCGGGGAGGTAGTCGATCCCGACGGTCATGATGTCGGGTAGTCCCTCACCACCAGCGGCGAGGCTCGTCGTGATCTTCTCCCAGATGGCCGGGTTGCCGACGTCGACCACGTCGACCTTCGCGCCGGGGTTGTCCTTCTCGAACGCCGTGATGGTGGGGGCGAGCAACTCGCCGGCGGACGGCCACGTCCAGATGGTGAGGGTCTGGTCTCCGTCAGCGGAGGACGATCCACCTGTGCCGGCGCACCCGGCAAGCGCGGCTGCGGCGACGACACCGGCCGTGAGAGCGGCGGCGAGTCGAGTGAAAGTTCTCAGCTCCATTGGCAATGCCTCTTTCATGCGATGTGGACTACCAGGGCGCCCCACGGGTGGAGCGCGTCGTCGCAGCTGCCGCAGGCGCCTTGCGCGCTGCGGGTGAAGCGGGACTTCGCTCACCGTCGGTGGGCGACAGGAGCTGACCCTAGGGCAATTTTAATGACGTTACAATAGCCAGATCTAGGACGTTACAATTGGGTCGGTCGATCCAACTCCCGGGCGGACACCGGACGGCGACCGCGACCGGAAGCGGGTGGATCGAGGCCGGTTGCGGACCGCGCAGAATTCCGGCAGGTTCCGGATCAGCCGGTTGTGCTGGTGCGCACCGTGAGGCTCGGTTCGAGGAGCAGGTGCACTGCTTCCTGAGGAGGCTCGACCACAATGCGCGCGAGCTCTCTCGCGACCTGTGCCATCGGCTGCTTCACAGACGTCAGGCCGATCGTCTCGAACGAGGCCATGGTCGAGTCATCGAACCCCGTGACTGCGACATCCACGCCGGGGGCAAGGCCGAGCGCACGGATCGCCAGGACTGCGCCCACGGCGAGATAGTCCGACGCGCAGATGATGGCCGACGGCGGTGAGCCAGAGCGAAGCAGTGCTGCAGTGACAGCCTCACCCGAACCGTCGGCTCCGGGTGTCAAAGGAATCGGTTCAGTCACAACGGCGTCCGACAGTCCGTGCTTGCGAGCAGTGGACATGAAGCCTTCCAGGCGCGCCGCGCTCCACCGGGGCTCGAGATCGTGGCCGATGAAGGCAAGACTCCGATGGCCGCGCTCGACGACATGATCAACAGCCAGCTCGATCCCTCGCGCCCCGTCAGTGTCTACCCAGCTCCACGAGACCGCCGTTCCCTCCTTCGTCTGACCGTAGCCGGCAAACGGGATGTCGTGTGATTGAAGCTGCGCCGGACGTTCGTCGTCGGCTTCAAGGCCCGTGAGGACGATGCCGGCGGCCGAGCCGCCGTAGTACACCGATTCGCAGGCGCTGAGCCAGTCTTCCTCGCCGGTCTCGGCGACGAGCGTGAGGTTCATGCCTTGCTCTTGGCTCGCCGACGCCAGCGCGTGCAGGAACTCGTCCATGTAGCCGTCGCCGTATCGAGGGCGGGGCGGCAACGCATAGCCGATCTGGGTGGGGCGTGCCAGCCGGAGGCTCCTGGCCATGATGTTGTTGCGATAGCGGAGCGTGCGCATCGACGCGTGAACCTTGGCCTTGGTCTTCGCGGACACGATCTCCGGACGGTTGACGACATTCGACACGGTCATCACCGATACGCCCGCGTGCGCGGCGACGTCGCTCATATTCGGGAGTCGTGGCGCACCGGCCCCGGTTCCACTGCCCGCCAAGCTTCGACCAGCCTTTCTCACCACTGACGCCGCGTCGCGGGACGGCACAGCAACGACGGGCTCATGGCTCAGATTGTAACGACCATAACATCGGTGTCCGACACCGAGCATGAAGGTCCGCTGCCAACCTGTAGCCAAGAACAAACCGGGGACGCCGCGGTGTGCGGTGCCCCCGGTCCTGGGTTGCGTGAGGTGGCGGGTGGTTACTCGCCGAAGAGTTGGTCGTAGTGGGTGGTGAAGGCTACGTGGTTGATGCCGTTGAAGACGGCGGGGATCTTGCCGTAGGAGGTGATGGCGGTTGTCGAGCCGGTGGCGTGGCTGAAGGCGTACTGGTAGCCGGAATCGGTGTTGTGGTCGACGCCGACGACCAGGGTGCCGCCGCGGGTGCCGCAGCTGTGGGTGACCAGGGACTCGAAGGACGACCAGCCGGCGCTGCGGATCAGCTTGACGACCGGCTTCGCGGTCCCGGTGACCGGGATGCGGATCGTGTAGAGGGCGCCGGCGGTCGTGGTCATCAGCAGGGTGTCGTACGTCGCGGTCTCGCTGATCACGGTCATCGTCTTGAAGCCGCGGAAGCCGGCGAACGAGCCGAGTGACTTGAAGCCGCCGTTGACCTGCGCGTAGCGGTACAGGTTGCCGTTGGTGTTGAGGCCGTACAGGTACGCGTGCCGGGGCTGCGCGACGCTGTAGTTGGACGTGGCGATGGACTTGAAGCTGGTCCAGCCGCCGCCGATCCGCTTGTACGTCGGCCGCGGCAGACCCGTCTCGTACAGGTAGGTCGTGTGCCGGTACAGGGCGTCGCCCTGCAGGAACAGGCCGTAGAAGTAGACCTGGGTGCCGGTGGCGTTCTGCGCCAGGTACCAGGTCGCGTTGGCGCGGGTGCTGGTGAAGTTGAACGGCTCGTACGCCGCCGCACGCGGCGGCTTGGCGGCGGTGACGTCGACCGACTCCACGGTGTTGGCGCCGGTCGGCCAGCCGACCCAGCTGATGCAGGCGGCGGCCGCGGCCTGCACCGACAGGCGCTGCTTGGACTCGGCGGACTTCACCGTCCAGGACGGCTTCGGGTCTGCCTGCGTGCCGGCGATGGCCGGACCGGATGCGGCGGTCGCGGCGAGCATGCCCACGCCCGCCATGGCGAGCGCAAGGCGCTGCAGTTTCATCAAGGAGTCCCCCTCCAGGACAAGAGAAAGCTGCCTCGGGCTACCCGAGGCAGCAGGTCACTGTAGCCCGGCCAAGGGGCCTTTTGGTGACTTCTGCACGTACATGCAACAGTCCACCGAAACGGAGTCACGACACCGGCGCGTGAGCACTCTGAGTGCCGGATCGCCTACGTTTTCAGGGGTGATCGGATACACAGCGGACGGGTTGTTCGTGCTGGACGGGGCCAAGCAGCTGGTCTTTCGGGCGCACCGTGTGGGGCAGCGAGCCGGCGAGGGCGGCGCCTGGCTGACCGACCTCGATCACCCGGAGCGTGGCGAGACCTGGGTGACCACCAGCATCGCCGAGGGAGCGAGTCCGCTGCTGGTTCGGGTGGGCGGTTATGACTCGAGCGAGTTCGAGGGGAGCGTTGCGGCGCTGGTCAGCGTTTTTCGGGGCTCGGTGGAGACCGCGAACCCTGTGGTTTGGACCTAAGTGGTGGGGTACGGCGTTGTCCAGGGCTCGGGGGCTAGGTGTACGGCGTTGGCGATGTAGCTGATTGTGCGGTACCAGCCGGCCAGTACGACGATCTCGAGCAGTTGGGGCGTGGTGTAGTGGTCGGCGAGGGCGTTCCAGGCTGCGTCCGTCAGGTGGGCGGTGGTGTGGAGCTCGTCGATCGCGTCGAGCAGGGCGCGGTGGTGTGGCGGCCAGTCCGCGCTGCCGTTGATGGTTGCCTGGAGCATCGATGGGGTCAGGCCGACCTGGTCGGCGAACACTGTGGCGTGGACGGTCCACTCGTACTGGCAGTCGTTCAGGGCGCAGACGCGGGCGATGATGAGCTCGCGGTCGAGAGCCGGAAGCTCGCCGTGGGCCAGGAGACCGGCGCCCAGGACGCGCATTCGGGACGCGAGGTCGGGGTGGTGCTGGAGGAGGCGGAACAGGGCCAGCGGCTCGTGGGCGACGCCGGGTGGCATCCACTTGCGGAGGGCCTGTTCGACGTCCGGGGCGTACGGCGGGGTCAGCGGTTCGATGCGTGGCATGGTCACCTCAGGGAGTGCTTCTGTTTTCGAACCACTATGATGCTTCGAAAACAGAAGCACAAGGGAGGCGGCGATGGCTGAGACCCCACGCCCCGGCCGGCCGGTCCGGGGATCGACGACCGGGCGGCCGATCATGGCGGCGCTCGACCTGCTCGGGCAGCGGTGGACGTTGCGGGTGATCTGGGAGTTGCGGGAGGACGCGCTCGGGTTCCGCGAGCTCCAGCGTCGCTGTGGACAGATGTCGTCGAGTGTCCTGACCACCCGCCTCGCCACCCTGACGGAAGCCGAGCTCGTCACCCTCGACGACGACGGCTACTACCTGACCCCCCTCGGCCGCGACCTGATCAAGGCACTCGGCCCCCTCCAAAGCTGGGCCGACAACTGGCAGGAAGCCCTCGGCGCTTGAGCGGCTTCACGTCCAGGACCGCTGCCTCACGTCCACGACAGGCAGCTTTACGTCCCCGACACGTTGAGCAGGATCCGCCCCCGCACTCCGGACTCCATTTGACGGTGAGCATCGGCCGCCGCTGACAACGGCAACGCAGGGCGCGTCCGGGCCCGCAGGCGCTTCGCCGCCAGCTGACCGTTGATCAGCTTCGCCGCGTCCGCGAGGTCACCCGCCGACGCATTGCTGATCACGAAGCCGCGGATACTCGCGTCTCGCGTGTACAGCGCACCGATCGGCAGCACAGGCCGGGCCGCCATCCCGGCCAGCGCGATGATGCGTCCGCCCTGAGCCAGCAGGGGTACGGCGGCCTCAAGATCATGCCGGCCCGAGTTGTCGATCCAAACATCAACCGCGGACGCGGGCACCTCGGAGTGGTAGTCGAAGACCTGCTCGGCCCCGCAACTCTGGACCCAGTCGAAGTCATCCGGAGAACACGACGCAACGACCCGAGCGCCCGCGGCAGACGCCAACTGCACCAACGCACTCCCGACACCACCTCCGGCCCCCAGCACGAGCACCGTCTCGCCGGGCGCCAGCCCTCCAGTCCGGAACAGCGCCAGGTACGCCGTGGCCGCCGCATGCAGCACCGCCACCGCCTCGGCGGGCTCCACCCCCTCCGGCAACAGATACAACCGATCCCGCGGTACGACGGCAAACTCCGCAAACGACCCCTGTCGCCCGTCATGACCGAGGCTGTTGCACCACACCCGATCCCCAGGCGCGAACTCCGCCACCGACGACCGGACCACCGTCCCGACCAGATCCCGCCCGATCACGAACGGGAACGGCGTACTCGTCGCATAGGCACCTGCCCGGACGAACGTGTCGACATGGTTGACGGCCACGACGTCGACCCGGACGAGCACGTCGGTCGGACCCGGCGCCGGCACCGGCAGTTCGCCGTACTGGATGACGTCCGGCGAGCCGTACGACGTGATGTACGCGGCGCGCATGGTCTCCGTCACGACGACGCCTGCTGCACGGCGTCGTACCGGGCGATCCAGGCCTTCGTGAGCTCGGCCTCGTCGGCGCCGCCGAAGGTGTACGCGGGGGAGAGGATCGGCAACGCCCGCTCGACCCGGATCAGCACCGCCTGGTTCGCCGGGTAGTCGGGCCCGTTCACCGACAGCAGCCAGGCGTTCAGCTCCTCGTACGACGGCTCGCCCGGCGGCACGATCGTCGCGGTGCCCTTGAACCGGTAGCCGCGGCGGCGGAACACGTCGATCGTGTTCACCTCGACCCGCGGGTCGGCGGCCAGGTTGCGCATCGTGTTCGGTGAGGCGATGTCCATGAAGATCAGGTGCTCGTCGTCGTACACCCGCACCGACCCCTTCGGCGACAGGTTCGGCGAGCCGTCCGGGCAGACCGTCGCGACGAAGCTGAGCATCGCCTGCTCGACGATCATCCGCATGTCGTCAGTGATCACGGGCACGTGCTTCTCCTTCGAGTGAGAGCGGGCGGCCGGACAACGGCAGGCCCACCATGGAACCGGACAGCAGGTCGGCGTCCGCCTTCGCCGCCGGTGCGCCGAGGTCGACGTCCCGGGTCTCCGGCCCGACGTACGCGCCGAGTCCGATCAGCAGACCGCCGGCCGCGAGGAAGACCAGTGGCGTCAGTTCATAGGGCATCACGGTCGCCAGGCCCTCCTGGTAGAAGGCGTAGAACGCCGGCACGATCACGGCCGTGGTGTACCCGAGGCCGTAGCCGCTGGACCGGATCCCGGTGTGGAACCGCTCGATGATGTACGTCGTCACGACCGCGAACGTCGACACCACCACGACCACCAGCGCGACGGTCACCAGGCCGATCGCGACGGCGCCGGAAACCTTGCCCCGGGCAATCGACCAGAACAGCACCGGAGCGATCACCGTCGTGGTGGCACCCTGCAGCAGGAAGAACGGCCGGCGCCCGATCCGCTGCGCCAGCGGTCCGGAAAGCAGGTACGTGACGATCAGTACGGCGTACGCGACGACCAGGATCAGCGTCACCGTGCCGACCGGCAGCCGCGTTCGCAGTACGCCGGGAAGCACCGCGCCGACCATGTTGAACGCCAGCCAGACCCCGGACATCAGCGTGAAGACCTGCAGGAACCCGCGTAGGTTCGGCCCCTGGAACAGGTCCCGGAGCGGGTGGTGCCCCTCGTTCTTCCGGTTCTTCCACACCGGCGACTCCTCCACGTTCCGGTGGTACCAGAGCGCCCACGCGAGCGCCAGCAGCCCACCGATCACGAACGGGATCCGCCAGCCCCACGTCACGTACGGCGTACCGAGTCCACCGGCCGGGATCAGTTTGAGCAGGACGACGGTGATCAGTGCGATCGAGCAGTACGCGGCCGGGAAACCGGTCATGATGATGGCGCCGTACAGGCCGCGTTTGCGGGCGGGCGCATGCTCGAGCGCCAGCGGCGCGGCCGCGGTGTACTGGCCGCCGAGGAAGATGCCGTCGGTGAAGCGCAGCAGAATCAGCGCGATGATCGCGAACAGCCCGGCCTGCTGGTAGCCCGGCAGCGCGGCGATCGCGAGGGTGGTCAGACCGAACCCGATCAACGACGTGAGCGTGGTGCGCTTGCGGCCGGACTTGTCGCTGAGCCGGCCGAAGACGAGTGCGCCGAGCGGGCGGCCGAGCAGCGTGGCCGCGAACACGACCGCGGTGAGGATCCGCTGGGCGCTGGTGGAGATGTCGTCGGGCGCGAAGTAGGCCGCGGCCGGGGCGAGCGCGACGATCGGCAGGTAGACGTCGAACATGTCGACGTACAGGCCGACTTGGGCGCCGACAAGAGGTTTGCGGCTCGATGTTTTCATGGGATGCCTCCGGTCAGACGCCGTACAGCCAGTCGGTGTGGGAGTGGTCGGAGCGATCGCGGGTGCGCAGCAGTTCGTTGCGCAGCAGCCGGGCGGTGCCGTCGACATGCCAGATCTCGCCCCAGGTCCGGGCCGTGCGCTGGATCCGCGCGGTGCGGGGCGCGCGGATCTTCTGAGTTGCCTCGAGTACGGCGGGCCAGTCGTCGTACTTCATGGCCTGGTCGGTGAGGACTCGCGCGTCCTCCAGCGCCTGGCAGGCGCCTTGTGCCAGGTACTGCAGCATCGGGTGCGCGGCGTCGCCGAACAGCCCGAGCCGGCCGCGCGACCAGGTTGCCGTCGGCAACCGATCGGTCATCGGCCAAAAGCGGTCCCGCCACAGCGACGCGAGGCCCGCGCGGACCGCGTCGCAGCAGCCCGCGAACGCTTCGTCCAGCGAAGCAGGTGTCTTGAAGACGGCGACCTGGTTGATCAGCTCGCCGCGGCGCAGCGGGTACTGCACCAGATGGCAGTCGGGGCCCAGCCAAGCGACCACGCTGTGCTGATCCACGGACTTTGGGGCCTCGTCGGCCGGCATCGTGCCCCGGTACGCGACGAATCCGGAGCCGATCTTCTCGTCACCGACGATCGCCTTCCGCAGCGCGGAGTCCACGCCGTCGAGCCCCAGGACGACGTCGCTGCCGAACGTGCTGCCGTCGGTACACACGGTCTCCGCGCGATCGGCGTCCAGTCGTACGTCGGCCACCTCGTGCGCGGTGTGGAGCTCGACGCCCGACTCCTTGCACGCGGTCAGCAGGACGTCGTGCAGGTCGCTGCGATGTACGACGACGTACGGCGCCTGGTACCGGCGACGGAACTCGTCGCCGAGGTCCAGACTGGTCAGCTCCCGGCCGTCCACGGCGTCCCGCAGGACCAACCGGTCCGGCAGGACGCCGCGGTCGACGATGTCGTCGAGCAGGCCCCAGTCCTGCAGCAGGCGGGTCGCGTTGGGCGCCAGCTGGAGCCCGGCCCCGACCTCGCCGAAATGGTCGGCGCGCTCGAGCAGCCGGACGCCGAAACCGTTGCGGGCCAGGCCGTTCGCGACGGCCAGGCCGCCGATACCACCACCGACGACCACTACTTCGGACTGGTTGTCCATCTCGTTGCCTCCCTGGTTCGGGTGACACGAATGTAGGAGCCTGTTCTGCAGAGCGGTATCGTTTTCTGCTATGAAGAACAAGCCGCCCGTATCCACTTGCCTCCGTCGACAACGCGCTGCGGCTGATCCACATGCTCCGCGACGAGGGTGAGCTGCGCCTGAGCGATGCCGCCGACGAGCTCGGGGTCGGCCGGTCCACGGCGCACCGCCTGCTGTCGATGCTCGTCTACCGCGACTTCGCCGTACAGGACGAAGTGAACCGGACCTACCTGCCCGGGGCGGCGCTGTCGGCCGGGCCGCTCAACGGGCAGACGCGGAACCAGGAGCTGCGGCGACTGCTGATGCCACACCTGGAGCGGCTCTGTCATCAGGTCGACGAGTCGGTGAACCTGATGGTGCGAGTCGGGACCCACACGCGCTTCCTGGCGACCGTGGAGACAGGCCAGATGCTGCGTGTCGGCGATCGGCAGGGGACGGTGCTGCCGGCGCACGAGTCGTCCGGCGGGAAGGCGCTGCTCGCGGAGTTGCCCGACGACTACCTTGCCGAGCTGTACCTGCGCGGGCCCGAGCCGGTGCTGTCCGAGGAGGACTTCGGCCGCCTGACGCGTGACGTCGCGCAGACCCGACGGACCGGGTATGCGCTCAACCTCGAGGTCACGGAGGCCGGGATCTGCGCGATCGGCCGGGTGGTCCGGGACGCGGACGGCGTGGCGATCGCGGCGATCACGATCAGCGCGCCGACGGTCCGGTTCCCGGCCGACCGGATCGAGTCGCTGGCCAAGGCGCTGGCCGAGACCACGGCTCGCGCAGGCCGGGACCTGCCGTCAGGACTTGGCTGAGCGGAAGGTACGACGGAGGTCGTCGACCCACTCGGTGGGGACCTCCCACGGGATGAAGTGGCCGCCGTTCGGATGGGCGGTGAGATTGATGTGGTTGTACCAAGGAGCCCGGTCGCTCGCGAGGAAATGCTGGACGCGTTCCTCGGGGGTGGTGACTCCGGGCGGGTCCTCGTAGCCGACGAAGGTGATACCGGTCGGGGCCTCGACGATCGGCGTACGGTCGTGGGACGGGGTCCACGGGTAGCGGTTGTTGTTGGCGTAGGTGCGGATCGAGGTGTCGATCGCGTTGCCGGCCCAGTAGATCGTGGCGTGGGTGAGCAGGTCGTCCTTGCTGAACGGCTCGCCCTCCGACCACTTCGACCAGCGCTCGAGCAGCCAGGCGAGCATGCCGGCCGGTGAGTCGGCCAGGCCGAAGCCGAGCGTGCTCGGGTCGAGAACGTGCGTCGCCAGGTGGGAGGCGAACTTCCGGTCCAGCTCGACGATGCGCGCGTGGACCTCGGGCGGCAGGTTCGGCGGGATCGGGTGCCCGCCGCTGAAGTCCCAGGCCCGGTCGCCGTTGAAGAACTCCAGTTTCAGGCCCGAACCGATGTGGATCCCGTGGAGCTCGTCGGCGTACTTGTGCCCGAGCTGTCCGGTGACGAGGGCGCCGACGTCACAGCCGCCGGCGGCGTACCGGTCGTAGCCGAGGACTTCGGTCATCAGTTCGTGCCAGACGTCGGCGATCTTCCAGAAGTTCATGTCCGGCTGCCCGGTGAGCGGGGTGGAGAACCCGAACCCCGGCAGCGACGGCACGATCACGTCGAACGCGTCGGCCGGATCGCCGCCGTACGACGCGGGGTCGGCGAGCGGATCGATCACCTTAGACCAGTGCCAGAACGTCCACGGCCAGCCGTGACTCAGGATCAGCGGAGTCGGATCCGGGCCGACACCGGCCTTGCGCATGAAGTGCACCGGGACGCCGCCGCGCGCCAGTCGTACCCGTCGGCCCAGTACTCCACGAGCGCTTGCAGGTCGGTACGACGTACGCCGTAGAAGCCGTCCTCGTTGCCCACGTCGAGCGGCCACTTGGTCGCGCGCAGCCGGCCGCGCAGGTCGTCGAGCACCTCGTCGGGCACGTGGATCGGGGTCTGTTCCAGGTTCTTCATGGTTGCCTCAGGCATCCTGATTGGCGATCTCGGTCAAGCGGGTCAGGACCTGCATCGAGCCCGCGAGCACAGCCCGTCCTGCTCGAGCTTCCCGACCAGGCTGGTCAGCGCGGGCTGCTTGAGCTGCTCGGTCTTCAGAAGATCCGTCAGCCGCAGCGGCCCGCTCCTCGCCAGCGTGTATATCAATTTTCGATGCAATCTGAGAGCTGGGGGTAGGGCAGTGGGTGGGTTGCCGGCTCAGTTGCTGAGGGCGAGGCCGGGGACGGCGATGGCGGGGTTGCCGGAGCGGAGGGTCAGTGTGGCAACGGTCTCGCCTTCAGGGAGGTGGCCCGTGAAGGTGATCGTGCCGCGCTCGACGGCGCCGGGGGCGACCGAGTCCGTCCACTGGCTGCGGGAGCCGTCGGCCTTCAAGGAGTTCCCGTCCGCGCCGGTGAAGGCGACCTGTCCGTCGAGCGGGAGCCTCAGCGGCTGATCGCTCCCGTTGCTGACGGAAACCTTGACCCGGGTGAAGTGGCTTGTGTACGTGACGTTCTCGACCGTGACGGTGACGCCGGCGCCGGTCCGGGCGACCGGTTTGATCAAGCGGTCCTCGCCCGACTCCTTGCCGGTCACGTACGCGGCGGCGTACTCGACCCCTGCGGTCAGCGCGAACCCGCCGATGCCGACGGCAACCAGTACGGCGCCGATCGCGACCAGCACGGGTACGTCGAGCCGGCCGGAGCGCGGGCGGTCCTCGGAGGCGATCGCGTCGAGCAAGGCGACGATCATGGCCGCAACCAGTGCGATCGTGGGTGGGACCAGCCAGCGCAGACTGCCGCCGGCGCCGTCGGCGAAGAACGTCGCGACCACGTTGATGATCAGACCGAGCCCGAGCACGGCGGCCGCGACCAGGAGCGTCCGGCCGAGCCGCACGCGGCCGACTGCCGAATCCTCAGTCGCTGCTGCCGGGCCACGCCGTACCGGCTGCTCCGGCTGGCGGGGTGTGGGGGTCGGTGCCGGCTGCTGCTGGTCGAAAGCCGAATCCGGCCATCCGGACGACTCGGACCAGTTGTCCGGCCCACCCTCAGGCCGCACCAACGCCGGCCGCTTCCCCTCCGACCAAGGCGACCGCGCCGGCTCCGGGTTGTCCGCCGAAGGATAAGCCGCCCAGGCCGCATCACCACCCGGCCCGCTCGCCTCAACATCCACCCAACCCACCGGGGCCTCATCCACCCACTCGTCCCGCGGGCCGGCCTCCCCGGCCAAGTCATCCCAAAACGCCGGCCCCGCACCGCCCGAGCCGTCGTACGACGGGCTGTTGCCAACAGCACCAGCCGACCGCGCCGACGGGTCCACCACCCCGCCCTGCGGCGGGGTGCTCGGGTTGGCGCCGCCCTGCCCGGTCTGGGCGGGAGGAGCCTGGGGCGAGGACGCCGGGGCGTCGCCCGCAGCCAGGCCACCGGCGGGCGCGGGGGTGGTGGCGTCCGGCCGGGGCGTGGTGGTCGGAGCTGGCGAGCTGCCGTCCGCGGCCGGCGCGGTTTGGGCCGGGGGAGCTGCCGGTGGTGGCACCGGTGGCGCACTTGGTGCGACCGCGATGGGCGGCACCGGCGACACGCCCGCGGTTGGTGGGACTGCCGGTGCCGGAGTCGGTGCGGAGGTCGGTGACGGAGTCGGTGCGGAGGTCGGTGACGGGGGCGGGGTGGTGGAGGGGCGCGTGGCGGGTTCGTGGAAGGTCAGGACCGAGCGGCCGATGTGGATTCGGTCGTTGTTGGTGAGTGCGGTGGGGGCGCCCAGGCGGCGGCCGTTGAGAGCGGTGCCGTTGCGGGACTCGTCGACCAGCGTCCACGTGGTGCCGGAGCGGTCCAGGCGCGCGTGGATGCGGGAGATCTGGTCGTCCGACGGCAGCCGGATATCGGCATTCGAACCGCGGCCGATGGTGATCGTGTCGCCATCGGCCGGCAGCGTCCACCGCTGCGAACCGAGCGACAGCGCGAATTCGGTTTCCACTAACACCCCACCCGGCAGCCAACCCGTCTGCGCGATTGTGCCTGCCCGACCCGCACCAGGTCCAGACCGCCCCGCCCGCATGAGTCTCGTCACACCTGGATCAGCCCGAACTCACGCTGAACTCACGCCGAACTCACGGCAAAGGTCACGCGCAGGTCACGCCGGTACGGCGGCCCCGCGAGGCCGCCGTACCGAAGCGTCTGTCAGTTGAGCACCATCCGCGGCTCGCCGTTGACCAGCCCGGTGCCGGAGATCGTGCAGGTGCCGCCGCGGTTCTGGTTGTAGGCCTGGCGGACGCAGGAGCGGGTCGCCAGTTGGGCCCAGTAGTTGGGGTGGAGGGATTCCTGGAGGTAGTAGTTGGAGCCGACCGTCGTGACGGTGCGGATCTGGTTGATCCACTCGGTCTTGTCGACGGCGGTCGCCTGGGTCCACGAGTTCAGGCCGACCTCCTCGTACAGTCCGACCGTCTTCTCGCACAGCCGCCGCCCGTTGAACGCCGACTGCAGTTCGAGCAGTCGGGTGTTGCTCAACCCCGACTGGCTGATCGCCGCACGGACCGTGCCGTTGATGGTGACGAGGGCGGTGCTGTTCGCCCAGTCCGCGTCCGCGTTCCAGAAGCCGCAGCCGCCCACGCTCTGCCGCGTGTAGCCGCTCTGCACGTACCGGAACCCGCTCCCGGCCGGAATCGGCGACGGGTACGTCTGCACGAGCAACGTCCACCCGTTGTCGGCGTACCCGGCATTCCGCATCGCGGTCCGGACGTTCTGGAACGCGCCGGCGATCCGACCGCGTACGGCGGTCACGTTGGCAGACGTGAAGTTCGCGACCACCGAGGAGTCGTCCTTGCAGTAGTCCGGGTTCCAGGACGGCGACAGCAGGAAGTCCGTCACGCACTGGGTCACGATCGACGCGAAGTTGAAGTCGTTGCCGCCGATCGACACGACCACCTGCTTCACGTTGTGGGTCGCGGCGAACTGCTGGAGCATTTTCGCCTGGCCGAGGCGCCCGGCACCGTTGTCGTAGAAGTCGAGCCCTGGTTTGAAGTAGTCGCCGGTGCTGGTGGTCGTGCGGGCGCCGGAGCACGCGAGGTTCAGCCCGCCGACCCCGCCGCCGATGTACGCCTCGGCCGACCGGCTGCGGTGGCAGCGGGGGATCACCTCGGCGGTGCCGCTCGCGTTGTCGTGGTACGCGTGCGTGCCGAGGGCATCCGCGGGTGCTTCGGAGTTGTTCGAGCTGCCGGCCCAGCGGCCGGCCTCACCCGAGATGTACGAGTCGCCGACGGTCACGACGTACGGCGTGCCGGACCCGGGGCCGTCGGCCTGCGCGGGGGTTGCGACCAGGCCAAGGCCGGCCATGGAGAGCACGAGAACTGCGGGCACCGAAAAAGAGCGGGGCGGAATCTTCACCGGAGGGCCTCTCTCGCCGGAGGTCGGTGACCGCCCGGACCCCCGTGCCGGCCACCGTGGCGAGAATGTACTCCCGGGTAACCCCGAAAAGAAGACCGAGAGTGCTGGCACCTTTGCGCACTGTCACGGCGGTGTCAGCACTCTCGCGCGATCGTCACCCACCCAGGTCGAGCGGCACCGGGTAGCGCTCCTCCCACCACGCCTTCCAGCGGGCGTCGAGCGCGTCGCGGTCCACGTCGCCGTACAAGCTGAGGACCGCCATCGATGCGCCGTCCGGCTTCGCCGAGCCGGGCGGGATGTGGCTGAGGACCAGCAACCCGTTGCCCCAACCGTCGACGGTCAGGCCGACCTGGTGCTCGGAGGTGAACCACACCTGCCCCTTGGCCTGCTCGCCGACCAGGTCCAGCTCGTACGGCGTGCCGCCCGGCTGCACGTCGATCCCCAGCTCAGCGATCGGCGACCGAGCGCCGGCGCCGGAGTAGAACAGCGTCCGCCGCGGCTCGCCCGGGTGGCTCTCGACCGCGAACCGCAGCTGGTTCAGGAAGGTGATCCAGCCCTCGGTGACGTCGTCGTAGTACGCCTCCCACTCGGGGTTGTCGCCGTGCGCCGCCCTGGTCAGGGTGATCCGCGACCCGCCCTCCACCGGCTCGACCACGAACTCGTCGCCGCTGCCGAGCGTCAGGACCGCATTCGCCGGGTCGGCCGTTTCCTGGGTGAAGTAGATCAGGTCGATCTCCTCCTCGAGCCCGCCCTGGGGCCCCTCGTACTCCCAGCCGTGCCAGTGCCGGATCTTCTCCTTGTCCCGCAGCGCGTCCCACACCGCCTCGACCGGCGCGGCCACGGTCACGACGATCCGGGGTCGTTCCTCACTCATGCCTTCTCTCCTTCGGTACGACGGGACGCCGGATGGCCGCCCGCGATCAGCCGGTACGGGCGACCGCCCTCGCTGTCGAACTCCTCGACCGTCCGCCGGATCGCCTCGGTCAGCGCGTCGGTGAAACGGTGCACGTCGCCGGGCGCCGCGAACCGCACCTCGGTCTCGAGCGTGAACGTCAGCAGTCGCTTGCCCTCGGCATCGGCCGCGCTCTGCATCTTGGCCACGTCCCGCACGGCGCCGGCGGCGACTTCCACCAGGTGCTCGGCGGCGTACTGGTCCTGGATGGTGCTGAACGCGCGGCCCATCACCCCCGGGTCGACGACCAGGGTCGCGGACGCCCGCAGGATCCGCTCGGTGAACCCGCGCCGCCGGCGCTCCTCGACGAGCTCGACCAGGCCGGCCTTCTCCAGCTCGCGCAGGTGGTAGTTGACCCGCTGCCGGGGCAGGTCGAGCGCGCCCGCGAGCTGGGTCGCCGACGCCGGCTCGCGGAGCAGGTCGAGCAGCTGCCGCCGGATCGGCGACAACGCCAACCGGACCTTCTCCGGCTCCTCCACGTATCCCAGCACGCCTCCAGATTCCACTTGACAGGAAAATTTGTCAATGGCGGACCGCCAGCCCATCACAAATACGGCTCGCCGGCGCGGGCACGCTCAGCGCGAACCGGGCGGTGCGATTGTGATGGCCTGGACGTCCGGCGTGACAGCATGCGGGCATGGCGTTGGTGGGACCGCAGTTGCCGGTGGGGACTCAGGTGGTGATCCGGGTCGCCGCACCCGACTACCACGGCGGAACGGCGCAACGCGGAGCGACCGGGCGGGTCGCCGGAGTCACCCCCGACGGCCGCTACACCGTGCGGCTCGCCGACGGCCGGGAGACCGTTGCCCGTCGCGACCAGCTCAGCCTGCGTACGGCGTACCAGGCCGAAGCGATCGAGTTGGACCAGCCCGACGGCGACCGGTTGGTGCTCGACCACACCATCTACGCGGCGGTCGTCGGGTCCCGGGCGTTCGGTCTGGACACCGACGCGTCGGACACGGACACCCGCGGCGTGTATGTCGCCCCAACCGAGTCCTTCTGGTCGCTCGCCAAGCCGCCGACCCATGTCGACGGCCCGGAGCCGGAGTGGTTCTCGTGGGAGGTCGAGCGGTTCTGTGAGCTCGCGCTGAAGGCCAACCCGAACCTGCTCGAGGTGCTGCACTCGCCGCTCGTGGTCCGGCAGACGCCACTCGGCGCAGAGCTGATCGAGCTGCGCGAGGCCTTCCTCTCGCAGCTGGCCTACCAGACGTACTCCGGCTACGTGCTCAGCCAGTTCAAGAAGCTGGAGGCGGACTTCCGCCGCGACGGTGCGCCGAAGTGGAAGCACGTGATGCACCTCCTCCGGTTGTTGCTCGCGGCCCGCGCTCTGTTGCTGGAGGCAAAGCTGGTCGTGGACGTCGGCCCGGACCGGGAGCGACTGCTCGCGGTCAAGCGTGGTGAACTGTCCTGGGACGAGGTCGAGCGCTGGCGGCTCGGGCTGCACGAGGAGCTCGACAACGCCTTGCAGCGAACAGTTCTGCCGGCGACACCCGATGTCGTACGAGTGGACGCCTGGCTGCGGTCGGTCCGGAAGAGGAGTCTCGGTGACGCGTGACATGCGGCAGCTCGACTACGCCGAGCTGCGGACCATCATGGGCGAGCAGCCGTACCGCTTGCTGTTCGCAACGGTCTCCGGCGCACACCTGTACGGCTTCCCGTCGCGCGACTCCGACGTCGACCTGCGCGGCGTCCACGTCCTCCCGGCCGCGGAGGTGGTCGGGCTGCGGACCGGCCCGGAGACCCTCGACCGGACCTGGTTCGAGAACGAGGCCGAGGTCGATCTCGTCACCCACGACCTGGCGAAGTTCGCCCGGCTGATGCTGCGCCGCACCGGTTACGTGCTCGAGCAGGTGCTCTCCCCACTCGTCGTCGTGAACACACCCGAGTACGACGAGCTCAAGGCGCTCGCTGCCGACTGCGTGACGAAGTGGCACGCTCACCACTACCGCGGGTTCGCGAACACGCAGTGGGACTTCTTCGAGAAGAAGGGTGAGCTCAAGCCGCTGCTCTACACCTTTCGGGTGCTGCTCACCGGCATCAATCTGATGCGGACCGGAGTCGTCCAGGCGGATCTGCGCGAACTGGCCGAGCTGAGCGAGGCTCCGGCGTACCTGCCGGAGTTGATGGCCGCCAAGGCCGAGGCCGAGCACGGATCGCTGGAAGGGATCCCGGGGGAGCGGTTGGCCGAGGATGTCAGCCGGCTGCACGCGGCCCTCGACGAGGCCGAGGCCGCCAGCCAACTGCCGGACCGCCCGTCGGCCGAGCCCGCGCTACACGACTTCCTGGTGCGCGTACGCCTGTCCGCCTGAGCGTCGGGCGCGACCGAAGCCTGACTCCCGGCCGGATAGCGGTTGCTCAGCCACTGGGCTGACAACGCTGACACATCTAAGCTATTTACTTAACTTCGTGAAGCATTGACATCCGGGCTGGCGGGGTAAATAGTTCCGTCCTGAAATCAATCAGAAAGCAGAGTGAATCAACAGTGTCGAACATCGAGGTACTGCAGCTCCGGGCTGCCGGGGTCAGTCTGGTGCTGGACTGCTCTGGTCCCGCCCTTCCGTCCGTCCTGCACTGGGGCGCGGACCTGGGTGAGCTGACCGGGCAGGCTCTGCTGGATCTGCGGCGTGGGGCCGGCGCGGCCCAGGACGGCAACGGCCTGGACGACAACCAGCCCGTCGCGATCGTGCCCGAGTACGCCACCGGCTGGTTCGGCCTGCCGGGCCTGAGCGGCCACCGGGACGGCCGGAACTTCTCCGCAGCCTTCCGCCTGACCAGCGTCGCCCAGACCGGCAACACCGTGCAGGCCGACGCCGTGGACGACGAGGCCGGCCTGGCGATCCGTCTGACCATCGAGCTGACCGACTCCGGCCTGGTCCGGGCGAAGGCGGATCTCACCAACACCGGTGCGACGCCGTACACGGTGGACGGGCTGGTGCTCGCGCTGCCGGCCCCGACCGAGGCGACCGAGCTGCTCGACATGACCGGCCGGCACATCGGCGAGCGGCACCCGCAGCGGCACGCGTTCACCCAGGGCGCGCACATCCGCGACAACCGCCGCGGCCGCACCGGCGCCGACGCCACCCTGCTGCTGATCGCCGGCACCCCCGGCTTCGACTTCGGCACCGGCGAGATCTGGTCCGTCCACACCGCGTGGAGCGGCAACCACCGGTCCTACGCCGAGCGTGGAATGAGTGGGTACGGCGTCATCGGCGGCGGCGAGCTCCTGCTGCCCGGCGAGGGCCGTCTGGAATCCGAGGGCACCTACAGCTCGCCGTGGATCTACGGCTCGTACGGCATCGGCCTCGACCGGCTGTCGGCGCGCTTCCACGAGTTCCTCCGGGCCCGGGACAACCACCCGAAGACCGAGCGTCCCGTCGTACTGAACACCTGGGAAGCGGTCTACTTCGACCTCGACCTGGACAAGCTGAAGGCCCTCGCGGACGCGGCCGCCGAGGTCGGCGCCGAGCGGTTCGTGCTCGACGACGGCTGGTTCCGCGGCCGGCGCGACGACCACGCCGGGCTCGGCGACTGGTACGTCGACGAGGGGATCTGGCCGAAGGGCCTGCACCCGCTGGTCGACCACGTGCGGGGGCTCGGGCTGCAGTTCGGGCTCTGGGTCGAGCCGGAGATGGTGAACCCGGACTCCGACCTGGCCCGTGAGCACCCGGACTGGATCCTTGCCACCGGCAACCGGATGCCGCCGACCGCGCGGCACCAGCAGGGCCTGAACCTCGGCGTGCCGGCGGCCTACGACTACATCCTCGAGCGGCTCGACGCGCTGCTGACCGAGTACGACATCGCGTACCTGAAGTGGGACCACAACCGGGACTTCGTCGACGGCGGCAACCAGCTGACCGGCACCGCCGGCATCCACGCGCAGACGCTCGCGGTGTACCGGCTGATCGACGAGCTGAAGCGGCGGCACCCGGGCCTGGAGATCGAGTCGTGCTCGTCCGGCGGCGCCCGCGTCGACCTCGGCATCCTCGAGCGCACCGACCGGGTCTGGGGCAGTGACAGCAACGACGCGCTGGAGCGGCAGAAGATCCAGCGCTACACGCAGCTGCTGCTGCCGCCGGAGCTGATCGGCTGCCACGTCGGCCCGCCGCGGGCGCACACCACCGGCCGCACCCAGGTGCTGTCGTTCCGCGCGATCACCGCACTGTTCGGCCACTTCGGCATCGAGTGGGACATCGCCTCCGCGAGCGCCGAGGAGCGCAAGGAACTGGCCGGCTGGGTCGCCCTCCACAAGGAGCTGCGGCCGCTGCTGCACACCGGACGCGTGGTCCGCGCCGACCGCGGTCCGGACGACTGCCTGCTGCACGGAGTGGTGGCGCAGGACGGCTCGCGGGCCGTCTACGCCGCCGTACAGCTGACCCAATCGGTCACCTCGGCCGTCGGACGGGTCCGGCTGCCCGGGCTCGACCCGAACCGGACGTACCGCGTGAGCAAGACGGCGACACCCGGACCGGAGCCGCGCCAGGTCTCGTGGTGGACCGACGGTGGACCGGTGGAGCTGACCGGTGCAGCACTGGCCGCGGTCGGGGTGCAGATCCCGGCGCAGTGGCCCGAGAACGCGATGTTGCTGGATGTGACTGCGATCGACTAGCCGTCCAGGGCCTAGGCGATCGCCGATCGAGAAGGAGATCCCCGTGACCGCGACTACCAACGCACCACCGAGAACCAGCAGACGAAGTCACGGGGAGCAGGCTGCGCCGCCCAGACGGCGCAGCCTGGGGGACCTGAAGGTCGCGATGATCTTCCTGGCCCCGGCATCGCTGGGCTTCGTCGTCTTCTACATCTGGCCGACGCTGCGCGGCGCGTACCTGAGCTTCACCGAGTACAGCCTGCTGTCCGCGCCGGACTTCAACGGCCTGGCCAACTACGAGCGGATGGTGCAGGACAGCCTGTTCTGGAACGCGCTGGTGGTCACGGTCGAGTACGTCGTGCTCAACATCGGCATCCAGACCGTGCTGGCCGTCGGGATCGCGATGCTGATGTACCGGCTGACCCAGTCGATCACGGTCCGGGCGGTGGTGCTGCTGCCGTACCTGGTCGCGAACGTCGTCGTCGCGCTGGCCTGGTACTGGATGCTCGACTTCCAGGTCGGCATCGTGAACCGCGGCCTGACCTGGATCGGCGTCGACCCGGTCGCCTTCTTCGGCGAGTCCCAGTGGGCGATCCCGACCATCGCCGGGATCAACATCTGGCGGCACATGGGCTACACCGCGCTGCTGGTGTTCGCCGGGCTGCAGATGATCCCGAAGTACGTCTACGAGGCCGCCGAGGTGGACGGCTCGACCGAGTGGCGGACGTTCTGGCGGATCACGCTGCCGCTGCTGCGGCCGGTCCTGGTGATGGTCCTGGTGGTCACCATGATCGGCTCGTTCCAGATCTTCGACACCGTCGCGGTGACGACGGCCGGTGGCCCGATCAACGCGACCCGGGTCATCTACTACTACATCTACGAGCGGGCGTTCACCCGGTTCGACTTCGGATACGCCTCCGCGATGGCGATGGTGCTGTTCGCCATCCTCGCGGTGATCTCGCTGGTCCAGTTGCGGCTGCTGCGGGCGAAGGAGAGTGACCTGGCATGACCAAGCAACTGAACGTCGGCCGCACGGTCGCCTGGGCCTGCCTGATCGTGCTGACGCTGGTGACGCTCTTCCCGTTCTACTGGATGCTGCGTACGGCGCTGTCCGACAACACCCAGCTCGCCGGGCACCCGAACTCGCTGCTCCCGGTCGAGACCACGCTCGGCGCCTTCAAGCGGGTGCTCGGGCTGTCCACGCTGGAGGAGGCCCAGGCGCAGGGCGGTTCCGGCGCCTCGGTGAACTTCTGGCTGTACCTGCGCAACTCGGTGATCGTGGCAACGGTCACCACGATCTGCCAGGTGTTCTTCAGCGCGATGGCGGCGTACGCGTTCGCCCGGCTGCGCTGGCCCGGCCGGGACAAGGTGTTCGCGCTGTTCCTGGCCGCGCTGATGGTGCCGCCGATCTTCACCACGCTGCCGAACTTCGCGCTGATCAAGAGCCTCGGGCTGCTGAACAGCTTCGCCGGCATCATCCTGCCCGGGGCGTTCATGACACCGTTCGCGATCTTCTTCCTGCGCCAGTTCTTCCTCGGCATCAACCGGGAGCTGGAGGAGTCGGCGATGATCGACGGCGCCGGGCACCGCAGGATCTTCTTCAGCCTGATCATCCCGATGAGTGGGGCGCCGATCGCCACGCTGGCGATCCTGACCTACATCAACTCCTGGAACGACTACTTCTGGCCGTTGCTGGTCGGGCAGCAGGAGAACGTCCGGGTGCTGACGGTCGCGCTCGGCGTGTTCCGGTCGCAGACCCCGCAGGGCGGGCCGGACTGGGCCGGGCTGATGGCCGCCGCGCTGATCGCGGCGCTGCCGATGATCGTGCTGTTCTGTGCGTTCGCCAAGAAGATCACCAACTCCATCGGCTTCTCCGGGATCAAGTGAGGCTACCGATGAATCTGTCGAGACGGACATTGCTGAAGGCCGGACTGGCCGGCCTCGTCGCCCCGGCGGTTGCCGCGTGCAACAACGGCGCCGCCGCCCGGGGTGAGGGCGAGGTCATCTACTGGCTGTGGGACTCGGCTCAGCTGCCGATGTACACCGAGTGCGCGAAGGTGTTCCACGAGCAGAACCCGCAGTACTCAGTGAAGATCGAGCAGTACGGCTGGAACGACTACTGGTCCAAGCTGGTGACCGGGTTCATCTCCGACACCGCGCCGGACGTGTTCACCGGGCACTCGTCGAAGTACCCGCTGTTCGCCGACAAGGGCCAGGTGCTGGCGATCGACGACTACGTCGCCCGGGACAACGTGGACCTGAGCATCTACCAGAAGGGCCTGGCGGACCGCTGGATCGGCGCCGACGGCAAGCGGTACGGACTGCCGAAGGACTGGGACACCGAGGTCTACTTCTACAACAGCACGTTCACCGAGCAGGCCGGGATCAGTGCCGAGCAGCTGAACTCGATGACCTGGAACCCGCAGGACGGCGGCACGTTCGAGGAGATCGTGCGCCGGCTGACGGTCGACTCGAAGGGCCGCCGCGGCGACCAGCCCGGGTTCGACAAGAACGACGTCAAGGTCTACGGGCTCGGGTACGCCGACGCCGGTGGCGGCGACGGGCAGACCAGCTGGAGCTGGTACGCCGCGATCAACGGGTGGAAGTACTCCGAGGGCGAGCCGTGGGGGACGAAGTTCTTCTACGGCGACCCGAAGTTCACCGACACGATCGGGTGGTGGCGCGGCCTCATCACCAAGGGGTACATGCCGACGTACGCGCAGGCGAAGTCCGGGGTCGATGTCACCACGAGCTTCGGTGCGGGGAAGTACGGGATGACGCCGAACGGGTCCTGGATGCTCGCCACCTACGCCGGCCTGAAGCAGGTCAAGACCAAGCTGGCCCGGCTGCCGATCGGGCCGGTCGGCAAGCGGATGTCGATGATGAACGGGCTCGCGGACACCATCTGGGCCGGGACCACCCGGCGGGACGCGTCCTGGGCCTGGGTGAAGTTCCTCGGCTCCAAGACCGCGCAGGACATCGTCGCGAAGGCGGGCGTGGTGTTCCCGGCGGTGGCGGCGAGTATGCCGGCCGCGAAGGACGCGTTCGCGAAGAACGGCTGGGACGTGACGCCGTTCCTGGAGCCGGTCGAGGCCGGCGACGTGTTCCCGTACCCGGCCAACCCGAACGCGGCGGACGTCACCGCGGTGATGACCCCGGCGATGGACGCGGTGATGTCGTTCGAGGCAGAACCCAGCTCGCTCACGAAGGCCAACGACGAGGTGAACAAGATCCTCTCCGCGAACGCCTGAGGGTTTTCCCGGGTCGGGCCTACGCCCGGGGGAGTACGTCGTACTGCGTCCGAGGGCGCAGTGTGCTCCTCCGGGGGTAGGTGAGGTGTCGCCGCCGAGGCGACGCGGTGAGGGTGCTGTCGAGGACAACCTTGGTGCAGTCGAAACAACTGCGAGCACCGAGGAGAGTCTGAGATGAACGACGAGAGGCCGGGCGGACCGATCCGCATCGGCGACAAGGAGCGCGAGGACGCGGTCAAGCGTCTGGGCGAGCACTACGAAGCCGGCCGGCTGACCGCCGAGGAGCACACCGAACGCATCGGCCAGGCCCTCGAGGCCAAGACGGACGCCGACCTGGCAGCCCTCTTCTCGGATCTTCCAGGCGAACACCGGGCTGGTGCCGAGAGCGGCGAGGCCTGGGGCGGCCCGTGGGGCTGGACCAAGCCGCCGTGGACCGCACCTGAGGGTGCTGCACCGAACGCCGGGCCGGGACGTCGCCCGCCCTGGGCGGCTCGGGGCCCGCTCGGGAAGATCCCGTTGCCGTTGCTGATCGCGCTGGGTGCGCTGGCGTTGATCGCGTCGATCGGTTGCGTGGTGGGTGGCGGGCACCCGCCGCTTCTGCCGCTGCTGGCGATCGTGGCTGCGGTCGTCATCGTGCGGAAGCGCCGGCAGGAGCGTCGGGCATGAGAACGGTCTACCGGGTCCTCAGCCTGGCCATCGCGATCGCCGTCGTCCTGCAGGTCGCGGCCATCGCGCTGGCCGGATTCACGGTGTCGAAGGACGCCGGCGACGGCGTCGTGATCGGGGCGGACTACAGCAACTTCGGCCAGAGCTACCACAGCATCGCCGGTACGGCGATCGGCCTGGTCGCGCTGCTGCTGCTGATCGTGTCCTTCCTGACCGACGTCCCGCGCGGCCGGTCGCTGGCCGGCATCATCGTCGCTCTGGTCGCGGTGCAGTTCGTCCTCGCGGTGGTGTCGTTCGGCATCCCGGCGCTCGGCGTCCTGCACGGCATCAACGGCCTGGCCATCGCCGGTGTCGCAGGTGCGGCGGCCCGTCGCTCGACCGAGGTCTCCGCGCAGCAGCCGGCCAATGTCTAACCGGAGACGGCAGCTGATCGCCCTGGGAGTGACCCTGGCGGTGCTCGCACCGCTGGGGTACCTCTGGGCGACCAGCCTGGTCCCCAACGACTACTCGGCCATGGACATGGGGTACGCCGACTACGGCGGCGGACCCGCGTCGAGCGGACACGAGCACCACCACGGCGGGACGAGCGTCGTCGACCTCACCGGACCGAAGACAGGCACCCCGGATGTCGACGTCACGCTGACCGCCCGGAAGACGAAGTACCAGCTGGCCAGTGGTGAAGCCATGGACGGCTACACGCTCAACGGGACGTCACCCGGCCCGCTGATCCGGGCGAAGGTCGGCGACCTGGTCCAGGTGACGCTGGTGAACGACAACATCGCGGACGGCGCCACACTGCACTGGCACGGGATCGACGTACCGAACGCCGAGGACGGCGTGGCCGGCGTGACGCAGGACGCCGTACCGATCGGGCAGAAGCATGTGTACCGCTTCACGGCCGAGGAGGCGGGGACGTACTGGTACCACTCGCACCAGGTGTCCAGCGAGGAGGTCAAGGGCGGTCTGTTCGGCACGATCGTGATCGCGCCCGAGCAGCCCGGTGAGGTGATCGCGGCGATTCACACGTACGACGGGAAGCGGACGATCAACGGCCGGACAGGGACTCAGCAGGTCGACCTCCCCGCCGGTACGAAGGCTCGGGTACGGGTGATCAACACCGACAACGCGATCCTGCGGGTCGGGCTGCTCGGGACGCCGTACAAGGTGGTCGCGGTCGACGGACGGGACGTGCACGGGCCGACTCCGGTCACGGCTGCCTTCCCGTTGGCGGCCGGGGCCCGAGTGGATCTCGAGGCCGTGGTGCCTGCCGGGGGCATGCGGTTGGTGGCGGGATCCTCGACGCTGTCGTTGGGGATCGGCGCCAATGCGCCGACCGGTGAGCTGCCGGGGGAGACCGTGGACCTGCTGACCTACGGCACGCCGGCGCCGCTGGGGCTCGACCCGGCGAAGGCGGACCGGAAGTTCGAGTACCGGATCGGCCGGCGGCCCGGGTTCCTCGACGGGATGCCGGGGTTGTGGTGGACGATCAACGGGCACAAGTTTCCGGACGTGCCGATGTTCATGGTGGCCGAGGGTGACGTCGTACGGATGACGATCTCGAACACCAGCGGCCAGGCGCATCCGATGCATCTCCACGGGCACCACGCGGTCGTGCTGTCGCGCAACGGCGTCGCGGCGACCGGTTCACCGTGGTGGGTGGACACGCTCGAGGTCGGTGACGACGAGACGTACGAGATCGCCTTCCTGGCCGACAACCCGGGCGTCTGGATGGACCACTGCCACAACCTTCCGCACGCGTCGGAGGGCCTGATGACGCACCTCATGTACGAAGGCGTGAGTACGCCGTACCGGATCGGCGGCCCGGCGCAGAACGAGCCGGAGTGATCAGGAGGCCTGTTGGCTGAGCCGTGTCGTGTTCGCCAGTTGCATCGCCGCGATCCGCGCGCAGGCCGCGTCGATCGCGGCGCGCTGGGACTGGTAGGAACCACACCAGAACGGGTCGTCCGGCTGTGGGTCGAGCTCGTCGTCGACGTCGGCGTACCACTCGCCCGCCGTACGGAACACCCGTGCGTGCAAGTGCACCTCAACACCCAGATCGTTCACCGCAACACTCCTACGAGAGTGAGACCGTGTACCTCTCCAGGATGTGACTGCGCGGCCCCGGAACCGCCGAACGACACGCGTTTCAGGTGACCAGAACCGTGATCCGCTGGGCGGTGTTGTTGGCGAAGCCGCCGCGGTTCCAGTCCGCCTCGATCGGTTGCTCGCGGCCGCTGGCGTCGATGGCGCGGACGGTGACGACATGCTCGCCGGGAGTGGCCTCCCAGTCGTGGCTGAAACCGCGCCAGGCCAGCTCGTCGTTGCCGACGGCATCCAACTTCGCGGCCTCCCAGCTGACCCCGGCGTCCACGCTGATCTCGACCCGCTCGATCGGCGCCCAGCCCGACCAGGCCCGGCCGTGCAGCGTAACGGTGCCAGCGGCAACGAAACGGTGGCGGCTCATGAAGTCCGGGAAGCCGGGCGGGACCAGCAAGGCGCGCGGCTGGATCCGGGTCACCGGCTCACCGGGGTCGTCGGCGCTCTGCCGGATCCGGTAGGCCACCGCGTTCTGGAATCCGTCGAACTCGTGGTCGATCAGCTCGATCGACCGCAACCACTTGACGCTGGCCATCCCGTACCACCCGGGTACGACGAGGCGCAGTGGGTAACCGTGCTGCGGCGGCAACGGCTGACCGTTCATCTCCCAGGCGACGAGGGCGCCCGAGTCGATCGCCTCGGTGACCGACAGGCCGCGCTGGTAGTCCTGCTCGACACCGCGCTCGACCCCGTGGTCCGCGCCGGTGAACACGACGTCCACGGCGTCCTCGCGGATCCCGGCCAGTCGCAACAGGTCGGACAGCAGCACGCCAGTCCATTCCGCCGTACCGACGGCTTCGTTCAGCCAGGGCTGGCTGATCGGCCGCGGCTGCAGCGCCGCGCGCCCGTTGCCCGCGCACTCCAAAGTGACCCGCACGGTCCGGCGGCCCATCGCCCGCAGCGCGGTCAGCCCCAACGACAACGGTTGCTCGACGCATCCGTCGATGCTGAGCGACCAGGTGCTCGCGTTCGTCGCCGGGATGTCGTAGTGCACCAGGACGTAGTGCAGTCCGGGTGGTGTCACGTCGTACCGCAGGCCCTCGAGTGGCATGCCGTGATTCCGAGCCGCCAGTTGCAGCTCGTCCGCGGTGATCCCCTCGCCGGTGTCCGCCAACCGCCCCCGCACGCTGAATTGCTCGATCGACATCGTGATCCCCTCCCCTTGCCCAACCCTATGCTGGGCGGAAGGTTCAGAGCCAGCCGTTGTCGACCGCGATCCGTGCCGCCTCCGCGCGGGTGCGGGCGCCGGTCTTGCCGATCGCCGCCGAGAGGTGGTTCCGGACGGTGCCCTCGGACAGGTGGAGCTCCTTGGCGATATCGGCGACCGTCCCACCCTCCAGGGCGGCCCGCAGTACGTCGGACTCCCTTGCCGTCAGCGGGCTCGTGCCCGCGACGAGCGTCTCCGCGGCCAGCGAAGGGTCGACCACGCGGAGGCCTAG
This sequence comes from Kribbella sp. NPDC050820, assembly GCF_040653975.1. NCBI lineage: Bacteria > Bacillati > Actinomycetota > Actinomycetes > Propionibacteriales > Kribbellaceae > Kribbella > Kribbella sp. NPDC050820. Next base: position 32,849 of record NZ_JBFAHB010000019.1, on the reverse strand, counting down.
GTGCACCCGCCGTACTGCGTCGGCCAATTGGGCCGCAGGCGTGTCCTTGACGACGAACCCGGCCGCACCGGCCTCCATCGCCCGCCGCAGGTACCCGGGCCGCCCGAAGGTCGTGACCATCAGGATCCGCACCCCGGGTACGGCGCTCCGCAGCGCGGCGGCCGCCTCGATCCCGTCCAGCCCGGGCATCTCGACGTCGAGGAGCGCGACGTCCGGCTTGGTCGCCCGCGCGGCCTCGATCACCTCGTCGCCGCGCCCGACCTCGGACACCACCTCGAGATCGGTTTCGAGATCCAGCAGCGCGGCCAGCGCTCCGCGAACCAGGGCCTGGTCGTCCGCGATCAGCAGTCGGATGGTCACGGGCCCACCCTGACAGCCAGCCGGAAGCCGCCGCCCGGCGCCTGGCCGACCTGGAGGCTCGCGCCGGCCTGGTCGGCTCGCTCCCGCAGTCCGATCAACCCGTGACCGGACGCGCCACCACCAGGCGTCGGCCCCTTACCGTCGTCCAGAACCTCGATCTGATTGGCATTCAGCCGGATCGTGCAGCGCCTGGCGCCCGAGTGCCGTACGACGTTCGTCACGCCCTCACGCACCACCCAGGCGAACAGCTCACGGTTCTCCTCCGGGACCTCGTCGACCGTGGTCGGCAGTTCGGCCCGGATCTCCGCCGCCCGCAACGCCGCTCGCGCGGACACCAGCTCACCGGCGAGGCTCAGCTCGCGGTACCCCGCGACAGCCGCTCGTACGTCGGCCAGCGCCGCCCGCGCGAGGCTTTCCACCTCGGCGACCTCGGCGCTCGCGCGTTCGGGATTGGCCGCGATCAGCCGGCCCGCCAGCTCGGCCTTGACCGTGATGACGGTCAGCGAGTGCCCGAGGATGTCGTGCAGATCGCGGGCGAACCGGTTCCGCTCCTCCTGGACCGCGAGCTCGGCCATGTCCTGCCGGGTCTTGGCAAGCTCCATGCTGCGCTGGATCGCTCGCCGCATCCCGAAGACGGCCAGCGCCCCGAGGAAGATCGCGAACCCGTAGCTGTTGTCCGTGGTCCAGTCCGGCACGACCCGCATCGACAGCTCGGCCCCGACGAGGAGCACGAGCACGACGGCGACGCCGGTCCGCACCTCCAGCGCCATCATCGCGACCGCGGCGATGTACACGCAGCAGGTCAGCGCCTTCTGGCCGGCCGACGGGATCAGCGCCAAGGTCAGCGCGAGCATCGCGCCCAGGTACGCGAACCGTTGCCACGTCGCCAGCCCGCCCGTCAGACCGATCCGGCGGACCCAGCCGAAGAAGCCCAGGTACGAGAGGGCGAACAGACCCAGCGTGACCAGACCGAACACCCGGGTCGCGCCCTGCTGGTCCAGGATCGCGTTCAACGGGCTGGACAGGTAGAACAGCCAGACCCCGGCAGCGATCCAGCCCCAGCGTCCTGGCCGGGTGTTGCCACGCTCGGCCAGGGCCTCGACCAGGGTTGGGGTCCGCGTCACATCAGTCACGCTAATGCACGAGCCTCAGGCACGTGCGGTGTCGGCCCGGAACCGGCGCAGCCCGACGAATCCCAGTACGACGGTCCACGCCAGCACGACGAGCAGCGCGTGTGTGTCCAGACCGCTCTGCGTCAACGCGCTCCGCGAGGTCTGCCCGGTCCAGTACGCCGGAGTCAGCTGGGCGATGTGCTTCATCAGCGACGGCATCTGGTCCACCGGCAACCACAGTCCGCCGAAGGCCGCGATCAGCATCGTCGCCAGTCCGGTGATCGGTTGCACGCTGTCCGGCTTGGCGACGTACCCGATGACCAGGCCGAGAGCGGCGAACGGGAGCGCGCCGAGCCAGGACACCAGGGCGACCGTCGCCCACTGGCCGGCGTCCAGGTGGACGTGGCCGAAGATCATCCCGGACAGGAACACCACGAGCAGCGGGGGCAGCGCCAGCAGCAGCGACAGGATCACCTTGCTGGCCACATAAGCCTGTGGCTTCAGCGGGGTCAGTCGCAGGGTGCGGTTCCAGCCGCCGTCGCGTTCGGCCGCGATCACGCCGCCGCTGCTCATCGCGGCGGACATCGAGCCGAACATCGCCATACTCACCATCACGTACGCGACCGCGGAGATCCCGCCCTCGCTGGCATCCTTCGGCAGCGTCACGCCGAAGATGACGAACAGCACCAGCGGCATCAGGATCGCGAAGATCAGCACCCGGCGATTCCGGAGGGTGCGGCGGATGTCGAAGATCAGGTAGTCGCGGTTCATGCCAGGCTCTCCTGTTCGGCGCCGATGGCGAGGACCGCGTCCTCGAGGTCGGCGGAGGTCACCTCGATGTCGTGGGCCCGCGTGTTCGCGAGCAGGTAGCGCAAGGTGTCGTCGGAGTCGGCGCACTGCATCAGGACCACGTCGCCGCGCGTCTCCACGTTGCGCACGCCCGGCAGCGACGCGAGCGCCGCGAGGTCCGCGCCCGGCACGGTCGCCCGGATCCGCCGGCCGGACACGCTCGCCTTGATCTGTGCAGCGGTGCCGTCGGCAACGATCTTGCCGTTGCGCATCAGCACGACGCGATCGGCGTACGCGTCGGCCTCCTCCAGGTAGTGGGTGGCGAACAGCACCGTCCGGCCGCGTGCGGTCTCGGCGTGCATCGACGCCCAGAAGTCCCGCCGGGCCTCGACATCCATCCCGGTCGTCGGCTCGTCCAGCACGATCAGGTCCGGCTGCGGGATGATCGCCATCGCGAACCGCACCCGCTGCTTCTGGCCTCCCGACAGGCCCTTCATCTTCCGGCCGGCCAGATCGCCGATCCCGGCCCGGTCGAGCGCCTCACCGACCGGCATCGGGTCCCGGTGCAGACCCGCCACCAGGTTCACCAGTTCGCCGACCTTCGCGTCCTCGATGATCCCGCCGCTCTGCAACATCACCCCGACCTGCCCCTGCGCGATCGCGTCGACCGGCGTCCCGCCGTACACCTGCACGCTGCCCTGGTCGGGCCGGACCAGCCCGATCAACATCTCGATCGTGGTCGACTTCCCGGCCCCGTTCGGACCCAGCAACGCCACCACCTCACCGGTCCGGATGCTCAGATCCACCCCGGCGACCGCCTGCACCGCCCCATACCTCTTGGTCACACCCCTCAGGCTGACCGCAGTCTCTGTCGTCATACCAAGAACCTTCGCCGCGTACGCCGCTCCACCCCTGGCCCGCCCGTCACGCCCCACCCATGACATCCGTCAGTCCAACAACGCCCAGAGGACAACCCACAAAGGACAACGCTCCGCGTCGGCTGTCCTCTTGCCGCCTTCGGCGGGGTGCGCGTCCCGGTGTCGCGGGCCGAGGTGGTCGGCGCCGGGTGGGTCTGGATGGGGCGGACGGGCTGGTTTACCGTCGGTCTTCGTGAGGTGAGGACTGGGGAGTGGTGTGGCGTGTGTGAGTCGGTGGGATCGGGTCGGTATCGCGTCAGTTTGCGGCGGTCTGGGCCGGGGTTCCGGCCGACTCACGGGGCTGGTCACGCCGACTGGGGGCCGTGAACAGGCTATTTGGGCTCTTCTGACTGATGTGTGCGTCAGCTTGGTGCCCTAGTTCGCCACCCAGGGCGGTCGAGTGCGCCGCGCCCATGACACCCGGACCACCCGCGAACGGGATCCCGATGCCACGGACCGCCAGGCCATCACAATCACCACCTCCAACCCGGCACCCCGCCTGGCACCGCCGACGCCAGCCGATTGTGATGGCCCGGCGGTCCGCCCTCGCCGCTCACAAACCCGACCACCCAACGGTGTGCGCCCCGCTCAGCCCTCGCCCACACATCCGTCACAAGAGCCGTTATTTGCTGTCCGCACCGACTGGTTCCTGTTCATGCCCCCGACGCCAGGACGGGATGACACCCGTGAACTGCGCTCGGATTGCGTGTGCCGCCAGGGGCGGCTTGAACGGACAGCTGCCGCGCCAGATGGTCAGGCGTTCGGCGGCAACTCGACGGTCCGCCGAGCCGCAGCCAGCGGTAGGTCCGGAGCCGGCGGGTCTGGACGAGGCGAGGATGAGACCCAGGCACGACGAGCGATCAAGACCGGCCTGTGACATTCGTCGGCCGGGTTTTAAAGGCCGAGGGGGCTCTGGGGTTGCGGGGCGCGGCAGGTGGGCACGGCGGGGGTATGGGTGAGGTGCGAGTGCTGACCTGGAACGTGTGGTGGCGGTTCGGGCCGGTGTGGGTTGCGCGGCATGAGGTGATCGCGCAGACGCTGCGGGCGGACGGGCCGGATGTCGTTGCGCTGCAGGAGGTTTGGGGGACCAGGGCAACCAACCAGGTGGTGGCGCTGGGCGCCGAGCTGGGGATGTTCGCGGCGTACGGCGGACCGTCGTACCCGCCCGCCTCCGACGTGGCCCGCGACCCGCGGGATGCCGGCGTGGAGGTGGGGATCGGGCTGCTGAGCCGATGGGAGATCACGCGCTGGCGGGTGGTACGGATGCCGGCCCGCCATCGGGCGTTCGATCCGGTGGCGGCGGTCGCCACGGTTGCGCATCCTGTCGCGCCGCTGCACGTCGTGGTGGGGTGCCTGGAGTACGACGCGGCGTACAACGACGACCGAATGGCGCAGGCCGGCCTGCTGGCGTCCTTGGCCACCGATCCGTCGCTGGACGGCCCATTGCCGGTCGTGGTCGCCGGCGACCTGAACGCGCCGCCGTCGAGCCCGCTACTGCGTCCGCTGACCGACCTTCTCACCGACGCTTGGGTGGCTGGTGATGGCGATCCAGCAGCCGTGACAGCTCCTGCCGAGGCCGGGCCCGGGCTGCTCGGTCAGCGGATCGACCACATCTTCTTCCGGCCGGGCATGTTCAACCGTCCGGTGTCGGTCGCCGACTGCTCGACGGTAGGCGATGCCGTCGACGGCATCACGCCCTCCGACCACCGCGCAGTGGCGTGCACGCTGCGGTTCTGAGCACACCGGCTCCGCCCGGCGCCGCGCGGAGCGGCCGTCACCGGGACGTTCGAGTCACCCGTCCCTTCCAACGCGAGGCCTTCTCTTGCACTTTGTTCAAGTGGGTTGGTACCGTTCTTGAACTTAGTTCAATCTGGGGAGTGAGCATGATAGCGGCTTCGGTGGTTGTGGCGGCGGGGGTGCAGGTGCTGCTGGCGATCGGGTTTGTCGTGCTGACCTGGGTGGCGCGCCGGGACGGGGACGCGGCCGAGCGGGCGGCCGAGGCGGAGGTGGTACGGCAGGGGCAGTCCGTCGGCGTGCTCGCCGCGCATCGCGTTCAGTTCAAGGAGAGTGCCCGGGAAGCCTTGTTTCCGTACGGAATCGCGGCATGCCTGACCCTGGTCGCCGTACTCCTGCTGGTCGGCTACGCCCCGGCCCGCATCGCGTCGTACGTGCTTGCTGGACTGGCGATCGTCGGCGGCGGACTGGTGATGACGAGTCAGGTGTTCGCCGAGCAGGTGGTCCAGGCGGCCTTCCGCAAGTCGGCCGATCCCGCGGTCCAGTCGCTCGACGGCCGCGCTGTGGTTGCGGCGGCCAGGACCGAGTTCCCCGCGTGGACCCGCGCGGTGCAACTGGGCCGATTGCTGGTCGCGACCCTCGGCTCGGTCGCGGTGATCGTCCTGCTCTCACTACCGTCCGCCGGCGACCACTTCCGCTGAACCTATGCTCGATCGGGTGACCAGGTCGGTGCCGCTTCGCCTCGATCGGATCCAGAGTCGGCTCGGTCCCAGGATCCTCGGGGTACGACGGCGTACGCCGCTGGCCGGTGGCGTCGTCTCGCCGGCGGTCGATCGCCTCACGCTCATCACCCCGGGTACGACGGTCGACGTGGTCGCCAAGCGTGCGACGCCGGGGGAGTTGGCGGCAATGCGGCTGCTGGACACGGCGGACGGGGCCGCGGTGGCGGGCACTGTGGTCGAACCGGTGTTCCCGCGGTTGCTTGACTCCGGCAACGATGAGGTCGGCCCGTGGGTCGTCACGCCGTACTATCCCGGCCCGCCGCTCGACTGATCCGCCGAACCACCACCTGCGGTCTACACAGCCCTCGCTCGCCTGCACCAGCGCCACTTGGGAGCAGTCGCCGAGCTCTCGTCGGATCTTCCGCGGGTCGACGACGCTTTCCTGCGCTCGACCTTCACCGGCTTCGCTGCCGCCGGGATCCAGCGGGCAGCCTCAGCTGGTGGACATCCCGTCCACGACCGCGCACTGCAGTTGCTCGACCACTTCGCCGACGATGATCGCCTCCGCGCCGGCCTGGAGATCCTGCCGCCGACGCTTTGTGTGACTCGCCCGGTCGGTTGGGACCGTGCTGGCTGGACTGCGGTCGCTTGTGACACGCCACGGCACGCGGCGCCAATGGGGTTGCCGGTGATTGCAGTTCGCGCGTGCCGCCGGAGGCGGCTGACAGGACGGTCGCCGCGGAGCGGTGTCCGTTTTGCGTGACTTCTACGTGGTGGGGGTGCGGAGGGGGTTTAGGCCTTGCCAGAGGAGGGTTTGGAGGGTTCGGGCTACTTTTTGGGGGCTGGGTGGGGTGGGGGTGCGGCTGCGCCAGATGGCCAGGCGTTCGGTGGCGCCGGAGATGCTCTGGGCGACGATCTGGATCTCGTCCTCGTCGGGGGTGCGGCCGGGTGGGAGGTTCATCCGGACCATGGTGGCGATCAGGTCGATGAAGGCGGCGCGGACCTCGTCGGTGGCTTGGGCGGCAGGGCCGGCGGCCGGGCTCATGCCGAGCATGCCCTCGTCGATCAGCACCGACCATGCCTGCGGGTGGTCGTCGAGGAATTCGAACCAGGCGACGAACCCGGCGTACAGCGCGTCCTCGGCATCGGGCGCCGCCAGCACCGCGTCGGACACGGTGTCCAGCAGCTGGGTCCGCAACCGCGCCAGGCAGGCGAGGAACAGGCCGTCCTTGGAGCCGTAATACTGGTAGATCAGCGGCTTCGACACCCCGACCTGGGCGGCGACGTCGTCCATCGACGTGCCCTGGTAGCCGCGTTCGCCGAAGATCCGCTCGGCCGCCTCGAGGATCTCCCGCTCCCGCGCGGCCCGGTCCCGCCGCCGCTTGACCACCCCACCCGCCGGCTCGTCGGTCTGGGTGGAGGGCGTGGTCGAGGTCACTTGCGCAGTCTAACTGACTCCGAGTAACTTACTCCGAGTAAGTTCTTTCCGCAGGCTGGAGGTTCCCGATGGCGCAGGCGAGCTCTCACCACCGGATCGTCGTGGTCGGGACCGGATTCGCCGGGATCGGGACGGCGGTGCGCCTCAAGCAGGCCGGGTACGACGATTTCGTCGTACTGGAGCGGGCCGACGACGTCGGCGGGACCTGGCGGGACAACACCTACCCGGGCTGCCGGTGTGACGTCCCGTCGCACCTGTACTCGTTCTCCTTCGCCCCGAATCCCGAGTGGTCGTCGACGTTCTCCCCGCAACCCGAGATCGAGGACTACCTCCGCGACGTCACCGACCGGTTCGGCGTCCGTCCGCACATCCGGTTCGGCCATGCGGTCGAGTCGGCGCACTGGGAGGACGGTCAGTGGCGGATCCGCACCAGCCAGGGCGAGTTCACCGCTCAGCTCCTGCTGTCGGGGATGGGCTCGCTCGCTGAGCCGTCGTACCCGAAGCTGCCGGGGATCGAGTCCTTCGAGGGTGCGGTCTTCCACTCGGCGCGGTGGGACCACGACCTGGACCTCAGCGGTCGCAAGGTGGCGGTGATCGGGACCGGCGCGTCGGCGATCCAGTTCGTGCCGGCGATCCAGCCCGAGGTCGAGGAGCTGCACCTGTTCCAGCGCACCCCGCCGTGGGTGATGCCGCGGCCGGATCGCAGGATCACCGCGGCCGAGAAGGCGGTGTTCCGCCGGTTTCCCCTTGTCCAGAAGGCGATCCGGGTCGGTACCTACTGGGGCCGGGAGTCGCTGGTGCTCGGGTTCGCCAAGCTGCCGGCGATCATGAGGCAGGCGCAGAAGGTCGCCGAGAAGCACCTCGAGCACCAGATCCGCGACCCGCTGCTGCGGGCCAAGCTGACGCCGGACTTCACCCTCGGCTGCAAGCGGATCCTGATCTCCGACGACTACTACCCGGCGATCGCGCAGCCCAACGTCGAGGTGGTCAACGACCACATCGCCGAGGTGACGCCGACCGGGATCGTCACCGCGGACGGCGTGAAGCACGAGGTCGACACGATCATCTACGGCACCGGGTTCCGGGTCACCGACCTGCCGGTGATGGACATGGTCCACGGCCGCGACGGCGTCTCCCTGCGCAAGGCCTGGTCCGACGGCATGGCGGCCCACCTCGGTACGGCGGTCGCCGGCTTCCCGAACTTCTTCATGCTGATCGGCCCGAACACCGGCCTCGGCCACAGCTCGATGGTGTTCATGATCGAGTCCCAGATCGCCTACATCCTGGACGCGCTGAAGACGATGGACGCCGACGGACTGCGCGAGGTCGACGTCCGGCCAGAGGTCCAGCGGGCGTTCGTCGACGGCGTTCGATCGTCGATGCGCAACACGATCTGGACCCTCGGCGGCTGCACGAGCTGGTATCTCGACTCCGAGGGCCGCAACACCACGCTCTGGCCGTCGTTCACGTTCCGGTTCCGGCAGCTGACGAGCCACTTCGACGCGAACGAGTATCAGACTCTCACTATGTGACATTGATCGTGTTACATTCGATCAGTCAGATAGCCGGCTGATCGGAGGCGGTGCCGTGGTGGAACTGCTGGTTCCGATGCACGGGATCGGTGGTCGCGGCGATCTGCCGGTGCCGCTGTGGCTGGCGGTCTACTCCGCCGGCGCGGCCGTGGCCGTCTCCTTCTTCGCCCTCGCGGCCTTCTGGTCGCGGCCGAAGTTCGACACCGCCGGCGGTCGGCCGCTCAACGCGCTGACGCGGATTGTCGACAATCGACAGACCCGCGCCGTGCTCAAGCTGGCCGGACTGGTCGCGTTCGCACTGCTGCTCGGGGCGGCGTGGTTCGGCAGCAGTTCGCCGGCGCTCAATCCGGCGCCGACCTGGCTCTACGTCTGGAGCTGGGTCGGCATCATCCCGCTCTCCCTCGTCTGCGGCCCGATCTGGCGACTCGCGAACCCGTTCCGCACGATCGCGGGCCTGGTACGGCGTACGTCGTACTGGCGACTTCCCGAAGGGATCGCCTACTGGCCCGCGGTCGCCGGGCTGGCCGGCTTCCTCTGGCTGGAGCTCGCCTGCCCGGAAGGCTCCAACCCCCTCGTCGTCGCGATCTTCGTCACCGGCTACGCCGTCCTGAATGTTGCCGCAGGCATCGTCTACGGACCGGCCTGGTTCCGCATCGGCGACACCTTCGAGGTGTACGGCGAAGTGCTGGCGCGACTGAGCCCACTCGGGCGCGGCGCAGACGGCCGCCTCGCCCTACGGAACCCGCTGGCCGGCCTGGCCACGATGCCGCAGCAACCGGGCATCGTCGGGCTGTCGTGCCTGCTGCTCGGATCGACAGCCTTCGACGGCATCTCTCGTTGGTCCGCCTGGACCCAGCTGGCCGGCGATCTCGGCCGGCCGCAGCACATCGCCGTACACACGCTGGGTTTGATCGTCTCGGTGGCGATCGTGTCGGTGCTCTTCGTGCTGGCCGCGCGGACGACCGGGGCGGTCCGCGTCCGGCCCGGTGCTGTGGGACGGGCGGGGCTGCCGGGTGCGTTCGTGCACTCGCTGGTGCCGATCGCGATCGGGTATGCGGTCGCGCACTACTTCTCGTTCGCGATGTTCCAGGGGCAGGAGGGAGTGCTGCTGGCGACCGATCCGTTCGGGCGCGGGTGGGACCTGCTCGGGACGAGCGGGACGCGGATCGACTACGCGTTCCTGTCGACCGGGGTGATTGCGGGGGTCCAAATCGGTGCGATCGTGCTCGGACACATACTTGGGGTCGTGTCCGCGCATGATCGCGCTGCCGAACTGTTCCGGCGCCGGCAGCTGCGGCGGGCGCAGTACCCGATGCTGGCCGCGATGGTCGCGTTCACCGCCGGCGGGATCGCGTTGGTGACGGCCTCATGATCGCGCTGCACATGGGAGGGATCCCCGAGACCGCGATGGTGCTGGGCCCGATCCTGCTGATCCTTGCGTTCGTCAGGATCGCCCGCCGCAACGAGGCGACGTTGCCGGACGACGAGTACGAGGACTGGGACGCGGACCTGGGCGACCTGCAGGCCGCCGCGGAGGAACAGCAGGAGGTCAGGCGGCCTGCAGGACGAACTGCTCGCTGACGCGGGTCGGCGTGCCGGTGGCAAGCTCGGCCAGCTGGGTGCAGCCGGCGGCGATCGCGGCGTGCAGCGTGGGCCACTGGTCGACGCACCAGTACGGGTCGTCGGGCTGGCGGTCGTTGTCGTCGTCGATGTCGGCGCACCAGCCGCCGGTGAAGGTGCGGTGGACGTGCAGTCGGAGGTTCATGATCGGACGGGTTTCTCGGGCGACTGGTCGGGTGGAGTCAGAACGGAAGCGGCCGGCCTGACGGCGTACGAAGGTCGATCGTCTTCGTGGTGCGGCGCGTTCGCAGTGGTCTGCGGCGGAGCTGGATCTGTCGGCTCATCGTTCCGGTCCTGACTGTGAGGGGACTCTGTGGCTGGTTAGACCAACATCCCAAGTCCTTGGTTCGAGCACATGCGGAAAATTACCGATATCGGTACCTATCCACCCCTTAGCCATCGCTCGGGGCTCACTGAGGGTTCGGAGAGGGACGTACGTCGGATCGGTCCCGCGAGGAAAGAATCGCCGCACAGAGCGGCGGCGCTGCGGCTACTGCTCGAAACGACCGGTGACTCGGAGTTCGCCCTCCGTGTGGTGCCACCCCGTACTGTGAGCGACGGCTTCGAGCATCAGCGGTACGTCGTCCGGCTCGAGGTTCTGGAGCTCCTTACCGAGCGCAACGGCGTGCTTGACGCCGTCCGCCAGCGCGCACGCGAGCCGGAGCACGCTGCCCGCGGCCGGCGGCGCGTCGGTGTCCTTGGCCGTCGCGGTGACCGCGTCCCAGTCGATCGTGGCAATCGAGCAGATCGTGCCGTCCGGACCCCAGCCGTCGTCGGCGGCGGTGATGCAGGTCGCCCGGAAGTCCGCCCGCTCCAGCCAGTAGCGGTGGGTGATCAGCAACTCGACCCCGGCCTCGACGTTCTCCATCCCGGCCGCCCAGCAGCGCAGCATCGGAGCCAGTTGCTCCGGTGTCAGTGTGGACGTGTCCAGCTCCGCCATCGGACGAGGTCCTCTCTTGCCCTCCGCGACCTCGGAACCCCCAGTTCCGTCCCGCACCCCGGTACCCGCCGCTATGCAGATCGGGGTGAGGATGGGTCGGTGGAGGAGTTGCTGAAGGCCTGGGGCGTCCGCGCGTCCGATGTCCGGGCGGCAGGGGAGGGGACCAACAACACGACCTTCTTCGTCGGGGACGAGTTCGTCCTGCGGATCCACCGCAACACGACCGTCCCGGACTACGAGCACGCCGTACTGCGGGCGCTCGACGGGCTGTCCTTCGCGGTGCCGGTACCGGTCCCCGCTGACGACGGGTCGACCGTCGTACGGCGTGAGGTCGACGGCGACCTGGTCACGGCCAGCCTGAGCCGGCGGATCCCGGGAGAGCATCCGCGGCGCGGTGACGTCGTACAGGCTGAGGCTTGTGGCGCGGCGTTGGCGGAATTGGATGAGGCCCTCGCCCGCCTCGACCCTCAGACGCTCCCGCCGCGGGACGAGTGGGACGGCGATCTCACCAAGGTGCACCGGCGGGTGCCCGATCCGGGGGAGTTGATTGCGAGCCTGGAGGGCGCCGTACGGCGGGAGCAGGTGCGGTGGATCTTCGCAGCCGTGCAACAGCAGCCCGACCTGCCGCGGAGCATCATCCACGCGGACTTCTTCCCGACGAACGTGCTGATGGACGGATCGCGGGTCACGGCGATCCTCGACTTCGAGGTCGCCGGACCCATGTACCGTGCGTTGGACCTCTCCGTTGGTATGGCGGCGTTCGACCCGGCCGATGCGTTCCGGCGCGGTTACCTCGCCCGGCTCCCGCTGACCGAGGCCGAGCGGCGCGCCGTACCCGAGCTCCAACTGTTGCGCGAGGCAACGAGCTTGGTGCACTGGTACGGCCGCCACCTCGACGGCCTGACCACCGCGGCCGACATCAGCGCACGAGCTGACCGCCTCCTCGAGCTCGAACGACGAACGGCCGCGAGAGAACCGTGATCCCGAGCGAGATCGCGGCCAGCACTGTGATCGTCACCGCGGTCGGCAACTGCTGTGCGAGACCGCCGGCGATCGCGGCCCCGATGCCCTGCCAGGTCATGCGCCCGGCCGACTCGACGCCCTGCACCTGTCCGCGGACGGCGTCGGGCGTGAGCTCGAGCAACTGTTCCTGCAGCGGCAGCGTGGCGGCGTACCCGGCGCTGGCGATGAACACGGCCGCCGCCGTCACCGCGATCGGCGGCTCGAGGACGAACAACAGGTACGGCGCCGCCAGCAGCAGCCGCAGTGCAAACGCGCTGCGCCGCCGCTGCTCGCCGGTGAGCAGGCGCCCGACGGTCAGGTCGCCGAGAAGCATCCCGGCCGATCCCGCGGCCAGCAGGATTCCAGCCTGTTCCGGGATGTAGGACACGAAGAGCGCGACGCAGCCGACGATGAGCCCGTTCGGCACCCACAGATTCAGCAGCACCGCTCGGCGACCGGGCGACGAGAGCAGTACGACGTTCGTCGACCACGTCTGCCGCAGACCGGGCCTCGGGGTCAACCGGATCGAGTGTTCGCGAACGGTCGCAGCTACGACGAGCAGTCCGATCCCGGTCAGCGCTGTGGCGACGAGTAGCACGCCGGTCGGGTCCAACAACTGCAGGAGTACGGCGCCGACGGCGTACCCGAGGATCGCCATGCCGCCTGACGTGATGTTCATTAGCGAACGCGCCAGCGCATAGGACTCGGCCGGGACCACCTCGGCGAGTAAGCCCAGCCGCGTGCCGGTTCCGAGCGACTGGAAGAACCCGACGACGAGCAGCAGCAGGAACCTCGCGGTCAACGGCAGCCCGGGAAGCGCCTGTGCGGCGACGCCCAGGAGAGATACGCCTTGCAATACGACGAGGGTCCGCCGCGGCCGGCGCCCGTCGGCGACCGACATCAGGGTGAGCGCGCCGATCACGGTCGCGAACGTCGCGCCGTACATGCTGATGGCGGTCAGGAACGGCGATCCGGTCTGAGCGTTGATCAGCGTGGCCAGGGCGAACCCCGAGAGCGTGCTGGCGGCAACCAGCAGCGTGAAGCTGAGGTAGAGCCCGGTGAACTCGCGATGGCGGAGCAATGAGCGGTAGGAAGGCATGAAAAAAGCCTCCGAACGCACGCAGATCGCTGCGTGATCCGAAGGCCGACAGCATGATTTTACTACATGAAGTGGTTTGCCGATGGGCACCGGGCGGGCATGAGAGCCAAAGTGCTGAGTACGGTTCTGCTGGGGCTCCTGCTGATGGTGATGCCGGTGAGCGCGGCGGCGGCTCAGCCGGTCGCCGACCCGACGCCGAGTCCCACGCTCGGCTCGACCGAGTCGCCGAACCCGAACCCGCCGGGCGCCCAGGACGCGGACCCGGACGACTACACCGGCACGACCTGGGTCGTGATCGGCGCGGCGATCATCGTGGTGATCGTCGCCGGCGGAACCTTCTTCTTGTTCCGCAACCGTCGCGAGTCACAGGACGTGTCACGCAAGTAGCCGAGCCAGCGCCGCTCGGCGGTCGGCGTTTGGTGGGTCGATCGCCATCCGGCAGCGGCCGCCGGGAAGGCCCTGGAGATCCAGCAGGTGCTTGATGTTGGCGATGCTGCCGTCGACCGTCTTCACCGCTGAGTGGACGGCCGGCTGGGCGGCGTACCCGGTGAGCAACTGGGCGAACAAGGCGGGGAGCGCACCGGCGTTGCCGGAGACGATTCCGGTGCCGCCGGCAACTATGACCTCGGGGAGTTCGGCGTCGTTGCCGGACCAGACCTCGAAGCCGGGCGGGGTCGCTTGCGAGTACGCCCGTACGACATCCGTCCCGGCGCCGCTGACCTTCACCCCGACGACGCCGTCGATCGAGGCGATCCTGGTCAGCAACGAGGGTGGTACGACGGTGCCGGCGAGCGCCGTGAACACGTAGACATAAACGTCCGCCCTGTCCGCCGCCGCGGCGCAACGCTCGAAGTGCTCGACGACCCGCTCTGGCCCAGCCGGAACGAAGTACGGCGTGATGACCGCCAGCCGCTCGACTCCCCGCCGCCGCGCCTCAGCCGTCAACCGAACCGCCTGCCATGTCGTCGCCGCCCCGACATGAGCGATCACGCGCGCCGGACCAGCCACCTCCAGCGCAGCCGAGATCACATCGAGCCGCTCACCATCATCCAGCGCCGGAAACTCGCCATTCGTCCCCGCCACGAACACCGCCGGCACCCCACCCCCGACCGCATGCTCGACCAGCGCCCGCACACCCCCGAGATCCACCTGATCAGCCCGGCCAAACGGCGTCGTCAACGCGGCAGCAATCATACAACCATCCTAATGCAATCGTTTGCGGTCAGGCGGGGCACGGCGATCAAGAGCACGGCCGGAAAGGACACGGGCTGCGGCCGCGGCTGTTCTATTGACCGCCTTCGGCGGCGCGCCGAGCCTGGTCGTGGACGGAGGTGCTCGGCGACGGGGCTGTGGTCCCGGGGACGGACACGGCCCTTCGGTCGGCTGTCCCTGGCCGCCTTCGGCGGCGCGCCGAGCCGGGTTGTCGTCGGAGGTGCTCCGCGACGGGGAGGTGGTCACGGAAACCTGTTCATTGGGTAGAATGGTAGTCTGTCTGGGTAGAAAGGTGGATGAATGAGCCTGAACATCAAGAACGAGGACACGCATCAGCTGGTGCGTGAGCTGGCGCGCTTGACGGGGCAATCCCAGACGGCTGCGGTGGACACCGCGGTTCGGGAACGTCTTGCGCGGGTGCGGCGTCTTCGTGGCGCCGGCCTCGCCGATCGGTTGCTGGCGATCGGTGCAGACACAGCCCACCGCCTGCCCGACTCCTTGCGTACCGCGGAGCATGGAGACCTGTTGTACGACGAGAGCGGGTTGCCTCGGTGATCATCGACACTTCCGCACTGATCGCGATCCTGCGGGCGGAGCCGGATGCGGCTGACTTCGCCGAAGCGATCGAAGCTGCTCCCTCGCGGCGGATTTCGGCGGCCAACTTCCTGGAAGCGGCAGTGGTGATGGACAGCGCTTGCGACCCGGTGGTGAGCCGTCGCTTCGACGAGCTCGTCGCCGCCGCAGAGATTCTGGTCGAGCCGGTCACCGAGGCGCAGGCCCGTACAGCGCGCGAGGCATACCGCGACTTCGGCAAGGGCAGCGGTCATCCGGCTGGACTCAACTTCGGCGATTGCTTCGCGTACGCGTTGGCCAAAGAGGCGGGCGAACCGTTGCTGTTCAAGGGAAAGGACTTCATCCACACCGATCTCGCATCAGCGCTCACTGCTCCCGAAGGCTGACGCCGGCAACCATCGACGGCGCGCCGAGCCAAGGTGTACTCGGAAGCGATCGGCGGCGGGCAGGTGCTCCCGGCGAGGGACAAGGCCTTCGGCCGTGGTCGTGCTATGGGCGTCTTCGGCGTCGCGCCGGGCCGGGTTGCGGTCGGCGGTGATCGGCGCCGGGAGGTGCTCCCGACGCCCGAAGGAACCCAGCCAAATCCCCCGCAGTACAGAGCAATCTTCGTCTCGAACCTGACCGGGTCGCTCACGTCGTCCACCCCGTTACGGTGCCGTCACCACCATCCCACCGCTTGTACGCTCCTAGCGCCCCTGGCCCGACTCCGCCTCCGGCCAGAGCGCCAGTGGCTCGTCCGGCCGTCCGACGTTCGAGGGGTTATCCACTCGAATGGTGGGTTCTCGGCTCGCATACGAGCAGAGAACCCACAACACGCGTGGTTATCCACTGGAGCTACGGAGAGTTCGAGCGGGGTTGTCTCGCTGTCCGCGCCACCGGCCCGAACACGCCTCCGGCGAGAGTGCCAGTGTCCGGTCCGGCCATCCGACCGCCTTGCGTCGGCTGGTGCGACTCGGACCTGGGCGTTTGCGTGCCGCGGCCGGGCTCTCACGCACCTGCCGGGTTGGTTCCGCGGTGATTGCGTGGGCTTGTCGCGCGGTTGCGGCTCAGGGGAACTGGCGCCGCCGGAGGCGGTGTCCGTTTTCGTGGCGGAGGTGGTGGCGTTAGAAGCCGGTTATGGCTAGGTCGTCCAGGTCGTAGGTGAGGTTGTTGTGGACGGCGACTACGCCGGGGATGTGGGCGACGGTGTAGCCGGCGTGTTCGGCGCGGCTGCGGAAGGTTAGGGAGCCGTCCAGGATGACGACGCCGTGGTCGACCTGGACGCTGACCGGGGCGGGGGACCGGGCGGGGCGTTGGGCGTGCGGGGTGAGGAGCGCCTGGATCTCCGCCGCCAGGCTCTGGTCGGATCGCTGGTAGACGCTGAGCAGCTCGCGTGAGGTCAGTACGCCGATCAGCCGCATGTCCTTCTCGACGACACACAGCAACGGCTGCCCGGATGCGGCCAACTGCGCTGCTGCCCGGCCGATCGGCGTGTCGCCGTACACCGTCGGAGCGGGCGGTGACATCAGGTCGCCTGCGGTGCGGGCCGCCGCCTGATGCCAACGGGCCCGTGCCTTGGCGCCGCCCAGGATCGGCCGCGCGTCGTTGCCGCCGTGGAACTCGAGCTTGGCGACCAGAGCCTCGCCGGTCACCAGACCGACAGGGCGGCCGTCGTCCACCACCGGCACTGCCCCAGCGTCACTGGCCAGCAACGCACAGGCAACGTCCTTGAACACGGTCTCGCGCCGCACCGCTGCGACGGCCCGATTCATGATCTCCGCTACCCGAAGTTCCCCCATACCGCACACCCCTCAAGCACTTCGAGCGTACTCGCGCTACCCGGTGGAGGGGAGGGCCGTTTTGGGGTCGAGGCCCAGTTCTTCGTAGGCGACGACCTCGATCTCGCGGGCCATCGCCTCGCGGAAGGCGGCGACCAGGGCCTGGCCGGCCAGCGGGATGATGTTCTCCAGGGTGCGCTGGATCTCCGGCCAGCCCTCGGCCGGCAGACCGGCGTCGGCGAACTCGCGCCAGACGGTGCTGCGGAATAGCTCGACGTAGATCTTGGCGACCGCGTCGGCCTGGGTGAACAGCTTCGGCAGCATGTCGAAGATCGCCTGCATCGGGACGCCGAGCTTGATCACCTCGAGCCCGGTGCGGAGCAGGTCCGGGTTCGGGATCCGGAGCCGGCCGTCCTCCTGGCGCTCGGCGATCCCCAGCTCAACCAGCCGCGCGATCACCGCGGGGTCGTGCGGTACGCCGGCCCGCTCGGCCAGCTGGAGCTCGTCCAGCACTTCCGGCTCCGCCGGGGTCCACGGGTTCACGAGGGTCTCGAACACGCCCAGCGCGAGCGCGCCGTCCGGGAGTTCGCTCATCATCCGCTCGACGGCGGCCAGCGTGTAGCCCTTGCCGAGCAGCTCGCGGACGAGCGTCAACCGCGCGACGTGGTCGGCGCCGTAGTACCCGGTCCGGCCGACCAGCCGGGGCGGCGGGATCAGGCCGCGTCCGGCGTACGCCCGCACGTTGCGGACCGTCATGCCCACCTTGGCGGCGAGCTGGTCGACGGTGAGCTCCTCGTCTCGTGTCTCCACGCTTGACAGTGTTCCAGACTCCACGTTACATAGATGATGTAACATTCCGCATGGTGCATAGATGGTGTAGAGCCAAGGTGAAGGAGCACCCCTGATGGCGATCCCGCTGGCGACCACCGGTACGGCGACGTTCGACCAGATCGCGATCGTCACCGGCCTCGTCTCGTTGCTGTACGTCGCACTCGCCGTCCTCCTGTGGCGGGAACGGACCGGACGCGTCACGCTGGTAGGACGGTTTGCGGACACCATCGGGAGGCTGGACGGAGTCCCCCGATGGGCCGCGCTGACGCCGTACCTGCACGCGATCTCGCTGCTCGCCTGTGCCTTCGGGGTCTGGTGGGACATCGCGGTGCACATCGCCCGCGGCCGGGACACCGGCCCGTTCGGCACGCCGGCGCACTACCCGATCTTCTTCGGCATCCTCGGCGTGATCGTGTCCGGCGTGCTCCCGATCGCGCTCGCCCGCAAGCCGCTGCCGGCTCGCACGCTGAAGCTGACCAAGGGCTGGCGGATCCCGTGCAGCGCAGCGCTGGTCGCCGTGTGCGGCACGTTCGCTCTCGTCGGCTTCCCGATGGACGACGTCTGGCACCGGCTGTTCGGCGAGGACGTCACGCTGTGGGGCCCGACCCACCTGCTGATGATCGGCGGCGTCGTGCTCTCGATCTTCGCCCGCCTGCTGGCGATCGCGGAGGTCGAACAGCTGATGGGCCCGAACAAGCGCCGCCTGTTCCAGGAGCTCGTCTCGGTCGGCGCGCTGCTGATCGCGTGGGACCTGTTCAGCACCGAGTTCAACTACGGCGTGCCGCAGTTTCCGCTGGTCCTGCACCCGATCCTGATCGCGTTCGGCGCCGCACTCGCCTTCACCGTGCTACGCGCCCGGCGCGGCCCCGGTACGACGTTCGCCGCGCTGGCGGTCTACCTGGTCATCCGCGGCGGCATCGCCTGGGCCGTCGACCAGCCGCTCGGCGGGATCCTCGGCCACTTCCCGTTGCTGATCGTCGAGGCGATCCTGGTCGAGGCCGTCGCGCTTGCCCTGGGCAACAAGAACCGCTTCCGCCTGGGCATCGTCGCCGGCGCCCTGATCGGTTCCGTCGGCGTGGTCGCGGAGTACGCCTGGAGCCACGTCTGGATGCCGATCCCGTGGCCGTCGTCGATGCTCCCGTCCGCCATCGGGTACGGCGTCCTGGCCGGCATCGGAGCCGGGATGGTCGGAGCCTGGCTCGCCATCCGGTACGCCGAGGTGGCCGGAGAGGAGCGCGCGACGGGGATCCGGAACGCGCGCCCGGCCGTGGTCCGCCGTACTCATCAACTCGGCGCCGTCGGGCTGGCCGTCGTCCTCGGGACCGTGTTCTTCTGCGTGCCGCGCTCGGCCGATCCGGGCGTGTCCGCGACCGTGTCGTTGGAGCGGGTGGCCACGGGGGCCGAGCCGACGGCGTACGTCACGGTCAAGCTGGAGCCGGCCGGCGCCGCCCAGGGCGCGCGCTGGTTCCAGGCGATGGCGTGGCAGGGTGCCGGGTTCGTCACGCACCGGATGGAGAAGGTTGCCGATGGCACCTACCAGTCGGCGGACGCGTTGCCGATGTTCGGCAAGTGGAAGTCGATGATCCGGCTGCACCAGGGGCAGCGCGACCTGGTGTCGATGTGGGTGTACGCGCCGGAGGACGCCGCGATCGAGAAGCCGGCCGTGCAGGTCTCGGACGGCCGGACCGTCGAGTTCATCGACGAGCAGCAGGTGTTGCGGCGCGAGGAACGGACGGACGTGCCACGATGGATGTGGAACGGCGGCTACGCCCTGCTCGGCGTGGTCGGCCTGCTGGAGATCGCCGGGATCGCCTGGCTGGTCGGACGCGGCGCCCGAGGTGGTCGCCTGCGTGCCGCCCACCTGGCGGCGGGCGTTCGGGAACGGGAGACTGCGTGACGATCCAGGCGAACCGGTCGGACGTGACCACGACCGACGGGCTCAGACTGAACGTGGAGACGACCGGACCGCACGACGCGCCGGTGACGGTCCTGCTCGTCCACGGCTGGACCTGCTCGACGCGGTCCTGGCACAACCAGGTCGAGGCGCTTCCAGAGGTCCTGGGCCAGGACGCCGTACGTGTTGTCACTTACGACCACCGCGGTCACGGGCGGTCGGACGCGGCGCCGGCCGGGTCGACGCGGATCGAGCAGCTGGCCGACGACCTGATGACCGTGCTGGACACGGTGGTCGGTGACGGCCCGGTCGTGTACGCCGGTCACTCGATGGGCGGAATGACCTTGATGGAGCTCGCGGACCGGCGCCCCGAGGTGTTCGGCTCCCGGATCAAGGCCGCGGCGCTGGTCAGTACGACGTCCGGCCAGGCCAGCTCGGGCGCGTTGGGCATCCCGAAGCGGTTCGACACGGCCGCGGTGGCCTTCGCGCCACGGGCGGTGAATCTCGTGGGTGCGCGGGTCGAGCGCAAGGCGCTCCGCGCGGCTCAGGTCACCGCGGCGCGTGGCCGGCGGGCGGTCGAGCTGACCGCCGCGCGGTTGCAGCGTCCGGCGCTGCGTCAGATGGTGTTCGGCAAGAAGGTGGACCCGGCCGAGGTGGACCTCTTCCTGGCGGACCTCGCCGTCGTGCCGGGACCGTCGTACGGCGGCTTCTTCGAGTCGATCCTGCAGCACGATCGCGGTCACGCGCTGAAGGTGCTCGACCAGCTCCCGGTCGAGATCATGCACGGCACCCGCGACCGCCTCCTGCCACCCCGCCACGCCAACCGGATGGCCGCCGAGCTCCCGACCGCCCGCCTCTGGATGTACCCGGGCGCCGGCCACATGCTCATGCAGGAACGCCCCCGCGACGTGACCCACCGCCTCGCCTCCCTGGCCCGCAAGGTCAGAGCCTGAAGTCAACTCGGCGCAGGTTACGCTGCGCTGTGCTCAAGCGAACGACCATCGTCACACTGGCCCTCGTCCTGACACTGCCGGCCTGCGCCGCCCAGGGGCGGGCAACGAGTGGTGAGTCGACCAGCAGTGAACCGCCGCCGCCATCGATGGCTTCGACAACGCCCAAGCCTTCCACCTCAGGTCAGGCTGTCGATGTTCGATCGCCGGAGTTCCAAGCCAAGTGGTGGACGTGGGCGACGTTGCCGGAAGAGATCAATCCGGTGACAGACTCGACCGGCGCCCACTGCGCGAGAGGGCAGGCCGGAGGTGTGTGGCTGGTGGCCGGGAGCTTCGGCGGGACCGTTCATCGGCGGTGCACCGTCCCGGCGGGCGTACCGATCGCAGGTCCGCTGGTGAACCTGGCCGCGACCGACGCGGACGACTGCGACGGATTCGTCAGTTCGGCCGACGGAACGGTGTCGATCGACCCGGCGCCAGAGGTGACGGCGGTCGACGCCACGCGATTCGAGTTCGTCGCCGCCGCCGGGAACCCAGCCGGGTTCCCGGCGGGCCGGAACACGGTGTTCGGCTGTGGGATCTGGTTCACCGCCGGGCCGTTCGAGCCAGGTCAGCAGCGATTGGTACTGAAAGGACGCCAGGGCAGCTTCTCTGTCCAGGCGACCTACGACCTGACCATCAAGGGCACCCGCCGGCGGGGACGCTGACCGTGGGCCTACTTCAGCTGGCCTCGGATGGCGCCGCCTGGGAAGGGCGCGTTGTGTACGTTGACGTAGTAGGCCTTCGGGTCGGTGGTGATGCCGGTGGCGAGGTCGGTGCTGATTGTGGTGCAGCCGGATGATGGGTTCGTGGCCACGGTGAGCGGGATCACGACCGGGCCGGCGATGTGGCGCGGGGCGAGGTGGACGTGGGCGGCGGTCGGGGTCTCGATGTTCTCCCAGCTGAGGGTCCAGCAGAAGGTGGTGCCCTCGAGCGTGTAGGTGAAGAACCCGTGACCGTCCGGATCGGCGGCGGCTGCTTCCTGCTCGCCGTTCAGCGGGATCGCGGGCGTCGCGGTCGCGGTCGATAGGCCGAACGCGGCGGCCGCGAGCATGACGGCGGCTGCGGTGATACCGGTGCGTGCTGACATGGTGCCCCTCCTGGCGGTGAGGTGGATCCTCACTTCGTTACACGTACGAAGTCCCGGAACGGTTCATCGTCGTGAGAAGCGCGTCACGGCTGGAATCCGGCGTCTCGCCTAGGGTGACGGGGTGCAGAATCTGCTGTCTGATGTGGTGGTCGTCGATCTGACCCGGGCGCTGGCCGGGCCGCATGCCGCGATGATGCTGGGTGATCTCGGCGCGCGGGTGATCAAGGTGGAGACACCGGAGGGCGGAGACGACAGCCGGGGCTGGGGACCGCCGTTCGTCGAGGGCGAGTCGACGTACTACCTGTCGGCCAACCGGAACAAGGAGTCGGTGACCGCCGACCTGAAGTCGGACGACGGCAAGGACTTCCTGACCAGGCTGGTCCGGCGGGCCGACGTGCTGATCGAGAACTTCCGGCCCGGCGTGCTCGACCGGCTCGGGTTCTCGACCGAGCGGCTGCACGAGCTCAACCCGGGCCTGGTGATCCTGTCGATCACCGGGTTCGGCCACGACGGGCCGGACGGCGGCCGGGCCGGGTACGACCAGATCGCGCAGGGCGAGGGCGGCCTGATGAGCATCACCGGCGCGGTCGAACCGACGAAGGTCGGTGTCCCGATCGCGGACCTGCTGGCCGGGATGTACGGCGCCTACGGTGCGCTGGCCGCGTTGCACGAGCGATCCATCACGGGCAAGGGCCGCGTCGTCCGGACCAGCCTGCTGGCCTCGGTGGTCGGGGTGCACGCGTTCCACGGGACGAAGTGGACGGTCGCGGGCGAGCTGCCCGAACGGGTCGGCAACCACCATGCCCAGATCGCGCCGTACGGGCTGTACCGGACCAAGGACGACATCGTCCAGGTCGCGGTCGGGAGCGAAGGCCAGTGGCGGACGTTCGCGCCGATCGTCGGGCTCGACCCGGCGGACGAGCGGTTCGCGGTCAACGCTGCCAGAGTCGCGCATCGGCCGGAGCTCACGGCCGCGATCGAGGCTGCCTTCGCCACCGAGCCGGCGGACGTGTGGCTGGAACGGCTTGCGGACAAGGGGATTCCGGCCGGGAAGGTCCGCGATTTCCAGCAGGTCTACGAGTGGGAGCAGACGCTGTCCCAGGGCCTGCTGATCGACGTCGAGCACCCGACGCTCGGCAAGATCCGGCTGCCCGGCCCGCCGCTCCGTTTCGACGACCAGCCGTACGCCGGTGCCCGGGAGACCAACCTGCCGCCGCCGCGACTGGGCGAGCACAACGAGTCGGTCAGAGCCTGGCTGGAGTCAGACTAGAAGACGCCCGTACGACGAGCTCCGGCCGGATCAGCGTCTTCCGCGGCCGCTCGGAGCCACTGCTCTTGAGCCGCTGCATGAGCAGATCGACGGCTGTGGTGCCGACCTCCGCGGCGGGCAGGCGGACTGTGGTGAGGGGTGTTTGCAGGTAGGCCGCGTACGGGTGGTCGCCGTACCCGGTGATCGCGACGTCGTCGGGGACGGCGAGACCGTGCTCGGCCAGCAGGCGGAGGAGGCCGAGGGCGAAGTAGTCGTTGCCGGTCACGATCGCGTCCGGATGACCGTCGTCGAGCAGGGTCTGGGCGAAGCGGTAGGCCTCTTCGGGTTGCCAGGGGAGGGCGAGCGAGTCGTAGCGCTTGGTCGGGACGGCGCGGATCAGGTCGTCGGCGACCTTCAGGCCGGCGTCGGCCATCGCGCGGCGGAACCCGGCCACCCGGTCGGCGGTGGTGGTGATCGGCAGGTCTTCCTCCAGCACCAGCAGCCGGCGGGCGCCGCCCGCGATCAGGTGGCTGGTCGCCTCGTAGGCGCCCCGCTCGTTGTCGACTCCGACCATGTCGCAGTCGAGCTCAGGCACGTCCCGGTTGACGAACACCAGCGGGATGCCGGTGTCGCGGACCCGGCGCCAGTGGTCCCACTCGGCTTGCACCGGCACGACCACGGCGCCGTCGACCGCGGACCGCAGCAACGCCTCGGTGGCGCGCTGCTCGTTCTCGGCGGACTCGTCGGTGACGAGCAGCAGCAGCGAGTACCCCTGAGCGCGGACCCGGAGCTCGATGCTGCTGATGAGCTGCGCGTAGAACGGGTTGGAGGGGTTGGTGATGACGAGGCCGAGCGTCATGGCCGAGCCGAGCACGAGCGACCGGGCCAGCGTGTTCGGCACGTAGCCGATCCGGGCCGCCTCGGCCTGCACGGCCGCACGCGTCTTCGCGCTGACGCTGTCCTTGTCGCCGAGCGCGCGCGACACCGTGTTCACCGACAGCCCGAGAGCCGTCGCAATGTCCCGCAACGTCGCCCGCCGCGCCTCAGTCATCGACTACCCCCTCGAGCAGCTTAAGCCTTCACGGCCAGGTGGATGCGCACCTGGACGGAGCCCTCGACCCTAGCGCTCAGCCGCAGCCAGTGGCCGAAGCCGGTGACCGGCCAGCTGATCAGGTTGCCGGGCTCGACCACGTGCTCGAGGTCGTCGAGGTCGCACCAGGTGATGCCGTCCGGTGAGACCTGGGTGATGTAGGTCGCCGTACCCTCGCCGCCGACGTGCTGGACGAACCAGCGGGCCTCGCCGGCCCAGGCGACCTCGTACGGCTCGGTGGCGAACCGGTTCTCGAAGGTGGTGTCGCGTTCCAGCACCGCCGTCATGGACTGTCGCATGGGGCCTACCAATCAACCGAGATGAGGACGGAGTCGAGGAACAGGAAGTTCCGGACCTGGGAGTGGGTGCGCACCGAGAAGTAGAAGTTCAGCAGGTTCTCCAGCGTCTCGTAGCGCTCCTCGTACGGCGGCACCGGCACGTCGCGCATGTCCATCACCCGGTCGTTGACCTGCAGCTCCACGTTGCGGCGCTTGTCGGTGTCGACCAGCCAGCGCAGGTAGTGCCAGTTCACCTTGGTCGGGACCTCGTTGTAGCAGAGCTCCTGCGGCTCGCCGAACGGCTTCCAGTCCTCCGCGTTCGGCGCGGTGAAGTCGGCGGCGTACTCGAGCTTCACCTTGCCCTCGAAGTGCTCGCGCGGCGTCGGCTCCGGGACCATCGGCGCCACCCACTGCCGGGTGAAGTGGTTGTCCATGTCGGTGTTCTGGTACCGCGCGACGGTGTGGTAGCGCAGGCCGCCGTCGCCGCACAGGTCGGTCGCGACGGTGAACGCGCCGAACTGCGCCTCGGACGGGTGCGTGTTGCCGTCCCACTGCACGTCGCCGAAGCTGTCGAGCTCGGCGCCGCCGCCGAGGGTCGCCTCGGACTTGAAGGCGAAGTACGTCTCCAGCTGCACCATGCCGCGGCCGCTCATGGTGAGCCGGCGGATCGCGACCGCGGTGTGGCCCTTGTGCGGCCGGGTCGCGAGCTTCAGGGCGTAGGTGCCGCTGAGCGCGCCGTGGGTGCCGATGTCGAAGAAGTTGCAGGCCGACAGCTGTGGCGGCCGGAAGTCGCGCATGTGGTCGTCGACCGTGCTGAGGTCGCCGCGGCCGTTGTAGTTGCCGAGCAACTCGCACCAGCCGTGCGTCCCGCTGTCGAACTCGTCGAACGCCAGGATGCGCGGCAGCGGCGAGAACTTGGACAGACGGGGATCGGCGGCCAGCAGCGCGGCGCGGACGTCGGATGTCGTCACGCAGTGCCTCCAAGGCGGGGTCAGGTGGATGTGATGTGAAGTTAACGTTCACGGGAATTGACCGTCAACGAGCCGTTTCGCGGACTGCAACGCTGGTCTATTGACACTCAAATATCACGCTTCTACCGTGCATTAACGCTACCGTTAACGTTCACGGTGGCTCCTTGCTTTCCGCCTGAAACGAGGTCGCCATGCAGTCGCTGAGCCGCGCCTTGACCGTGCTGGCCGAGCTGAACCGCGAGGACCGGGCGTACGGCGTGACCGAGTTGGCCGTCACCGTGGGCCTGCACAAGAGCACCGTGCACCGGATCCTCGCGACGTTCTGCGAGCACGGCCTGGCCGACCGGGTCGACGACCACCGGTACACCGCGCTCGACGGGCTGGCCGCACTCCGCCGTACGGCGGAACGCCGAGCCGGGCCGTCGCAGTCGCTGGCCGATCTGGGTGATCGGCTCGGGCGGCTCGTCGTCCTTGCGAAGCCGCTGCCGAAGACCGCTGGGCCTGTTCTTCAGGTAGCTGCGGTGGCCGGCGGTGGTTCGGTTCAACCAGGGCATGCGGTCTCGCTCCGCCGCAGCGCGCTTGGCCGTGCCTACCTGTCCGCCCTGCCGGCGGGCGAGGTGACCGGAACGCCGGACCTGCTCGACACGTTGCAGCGGGTCCGGGTCAGCGGCTTCGCGCACAACGCCCGACCGGTGGCGTCGCTGCCGCGGATGGTCGCCGTACCCGTGCTGGACAACGCCGGGCGGTGCGCGGGTGCGCTGGGCGCGGAGCTGATCCAGACCGGTTCGATCGAGGAGGTACGGCGCGTGGTGTCGGTACTGCGGAGCGGCGTCTGATGGGGGCGTACGTCGTCCGGCGGTTGTTCTTCTCGCTGTTCGTGCTGTGGGGCGCGGTGACGATCATCTTCGTCGTCCTGCGGCTGGTCCCCGGCGACCCGGCGTACATCATGCTCGGGCCGGACGCGGACCAGGCCCAGGTGGACGCGCTGCGGGCACAGCTCGGGCTCGACCACTCGCTGATCCAGCAGTACGCGACGTACCTGGCGAACGTCGTGCACCTGGACTTCGGGCAGTCGTTCCGGCTGAACGCGGACTCGATGAGCCTTGTCCTGCAACGGGTTCCGGCCACGATCCAGCTGGCCACCACCGCGCTGCTGCTGTCGCTGCTGATCGGGCTGCCGCTCGGTGTGATCGCGGCGCTGCGGGCCCACAGTTGGGTGGATCGAACGATCTCCGTCTTCTCGCTGATGGGTCAGTCGACGCCGTCGTTCTGGCTCGGGATCGTGCTGATCCTGGTGTTCGCACGTGGCCTGCACATGTTCCCGAGCGCGGGCTCGGGGACGTGGTCGCACCTCGTCCTGCCGACGATCACGCTGGCACTGCCGTTCCTGGCGATCCTGGTGCGGCTCACCCGCAGCGGCCTGCTCGAGGTCGTCCACGAGGGCTACGTGCAGACCGCGCGGGCCAAGGGGCTCGGTGAGGGGATCGTGATCCTCGTCCACGCCCTGCGGAACGCGCTGATCCCGATCGTCACCGTGGTCGGCCTGCAGTTCGGCGCCTTGCTCGGCGGAACCGTGATCGTCGAGACCGTGTTCGCCTGGCCCGGTGTCGGGCGGCTGCTGATCGACTCGATCGGGCGCCGCGACTACGGCGTCGTCCAGGCCTCGATCTTGCTGGTGGCAACCATCTTCGTGGTGATCAATCTGCTCGTGGACCTGCTCTACGGCTTCCTGGACCCGCGGGTCCGTCTGGCGGGTGACTGAAGTGGCGGTCGACGTGACGACAGCGACGCTCCCGGTCGTGCGCAGCCGGCGCCGTACCCGGGCCGGTTCGGCGCGGATCCGGTTCGGCCTGGCGGTGATCGCGGTGTACGTCGTGGCCGCGGTCGCCGGACCGTGGCTGGTCCGGTACGACCCGGTCGACACCCGCACCGCGGACCGGCTGCGGCCGCCGTTCAGCCGGCTGTCCGACGGGTCGTTCGCGATCTTCGGCACCGACCAGGTCGGCCAGGACCTGCTCGCCCAGATGTTGCAGGGGGCAAGGATCTCGATCGCGGTCGGGCTGGCGACGCTGGTGCTGGCCGGCGCCATCGGCGTCACGGTCGGGCTGGCGGCCGGATACTTCGGCGGCCGGCTGGACGGGGTGCTGATGCGGCTGGCGGACATCCAGCTCGCGTTCCCCTCGATCCTGCTGGCGATCTTCATCGCCGCGCTGCTCGGTCCCTCGGTCGTGAACGTGGTGATCGTGCTCGCGGTGTCGAACTGGGTCACATTCGCCCGGGTGGCGCGGGGGCAGGCGCTGGCGACCCGGCGGCGGGAGTTCGTCGACGCGTCGCGGACGCTCGGGGCCGGGACCTGGCGTTTGATGTCGCGGTGCGTGCTGCCCGCCTGCATCGCGCCGGTGCTGGTGGTCGCGACGGTCGAGATCGGCCACGTGATCCTGGCCGAGGCGTCGTTGAGCTTCCTAGGGCTGGGCACACCGGCGAGCACGCCGAGCTGGGGCGTGACGATCGCGAACGGGCGCAACTACCTGGCCGACGCGTGGTGGATCTCGACCATTCCCGGCATCGCGCTCGCCTTCCTCGTGGTCTCGCTCGGCGTCCTCGGTGACGCGCTGCGCGACCGCTACGACCCGCGGCTGAGGAGTCTGTGATGAGCCTGCTGAGTGTTCGCGACCTGCGGGTCGAGTTCGCCACGTCCGGTGGGGTGGTGAAGGCCGTCGACGGCGCGTCCTTCGAGGTCGCCGCGGGAGAAACCGTTGCGCTGCTGGGTGAATCCGGGAGTGGGAAGAGCGTCACCGCGCAGGCCGTGATGGGGATCGTGCCGCGCCCCGCGGGCCGGGTGGTCGGCGGGAGTGTCACGTACGACGGCCGCGATCTCCTCGAGCCTGGTACGGCGAAGGGCCTGCGGGGGCGCGAGATCGCGATGGTGTTCCAGGATCCGTTGAGCTCGCTGAACCCGGTGTTCCGGGTCGGGTCGCAGATCGGGGAGATGTTCCGGCGGCACCGGGGTGCGTCGCGGCGCGAGGCCCGGGCGGCCGCCCTGGACCTGATGAAGCGGGTCGGGATCCCGGCGGCGTCGAAGCGGCTGGACGACTACCCGCACCAGTTCTCCGGCGGGATGCGGCAGCGGGTGATGATCGCGATGGCGCTGGCGTTGTCCCCGCGGCTGCTGATCGCGGACGAGCCGACCACTGCACTCGACGTCACCGTGCAGGCGCAGATCATGGACCTCCTCGCCCGCCTGCAGTCCGAGGAGGGCATGTCCCTGGTCCTGATCACCCACGACCTGGGCGTCGTCGCCGACGTTGCCGACCGCGTAGTCCTCATGTACGCCGGCCGAGTCGTCGAGACCGGCCCGATCCGCGAGGTCTACGAACACAGCGCCCACCCCTACACCACCGGCCTGATGAACTCGGTCCCCACGTTGGACGGCCCACGCGAGCGCCTGACCCCAATCCAGGGCGCACCCCCCGACTTGCTGGCCCTTCCCACCGGTTGTTCCTTCCGCCCGCGCTGCCGCTACGCCGACGCACTGTGCGCAGAGCAGGAGCCCGCCCTGCGAGACCTGACCGGCCGAGCGACCCACAGCTCGGCCTGCCACCACGCCGAAGGAGTCCTGACCAATGCCCGCTGATTCGGCGCCGGCCGCCACCCCCAGCACGACCGTGCAGCCGGCCGACGGCCGGCCGGCGCCATTGCTGTCGGTGCGGGATCTGCAGACCTCCTTTCCGTTGCGGTCGGCGGTTTTGCGGCGGACCGTGGGGCAGTTGCAGGCGGTGGCTGGGGTTTCGTTCGAGATTCCGGTGGGTGGGACGTTGGGGCTGGTGGGGGAGTCCGGGTCGGGGAAGTCGACCGTGGCGCGGACGATCATCGGGCTGGAGAAGGCACGGTCCGGCAGCATCGTGTTCGACGGCGAGGAGCTCACCTCGTTGCCCCGGGCATCCATGCGCCGGGTCCGCCGCCAGCTGCAGATGATCTTCCAGGACCCGTACGCGTCCCTGAACCCGCGCGCGACCGTCGAGCAGATCATCACCGAAGCGTGGGAGATCCACCCGGACGTCGTACCCCGCAACCGTTTCCGCGCCGAGGTCCGCGAGCTCCTCGAACGCGTCGGCCTCAACCCGGACCACGCCCAGCGCTACCCGCACCAGTTCTCCGGCGGCCAACGCCAACGGATCGGCATCGCCCGCGCGCTGGCGCTGCGCCCGAAGCTGGTGATCTGCGACGAGGCCGTCTCCGCGCTCGACGTGTCGGTGCAGGCGCAGGTGCTGAACCTGCTCGCCGACCTGCGCCGCGACCTCGGCCTCGCGTACCTGTTCATCGCCCACGACCTGTCCGTCGTACGCCACATCTCCGATCAGGTCGCGGTGATGTACCTCGGTCGCGTGGTGGAGACGGCGACCCAGGACGAGCTGTTCAACCGGCCGTTGCACCCGTACACGCAGGCGTTGCTGTCCGCCGTACCGGACCCGAAGCCGTGGGACAAGCCGGCGCGGGAGCCGATCATCATCGGCGGCGACGTACCCTCACCGGCCGACCCGCCGTCGGGATGCCGCTTCCGAACCCGCTGCTGGAAGGTTGAGGACATCTGCGCCCGGGAAGAGCCGGTGCTCGACACGCGCTTGGACCTGCACCCCGCCGCTTGTCACTTCGCCGCCGAGCTGGCGGGGGCGAGCCGATGACCGAACTCGTCCTCCTTCGGCACGGCGAATCGCTGTGGAACGCCGAGGAAAGGTACCAAGGCCAGCAAGGCACCGGTCTGAGCCCGCTCGGTCACCAACAAGCGAAACAGGCGGCCTTGTTGCTGCAGGATCGACCCTTCGACCAGATCGTCGCGAGCGACCTGCAGCGCGTCGCGGAGACCCTCCAGCCGTACCTCGACACCTGCGACCACCCGACGGTCCGGATCGACAAACGCTGGCGGGAGATCGACGTCGGCGCCTGGGGCGGCCGGACCTTCGCCGAGGTGTACGACGAGGAGCCGGAAGTCGTCGACGCTTTCGCCCGCGGCGAGGACATCGCGCGGGGTGGCGGCGAAACCTTTGCCCAGTTGAGAGAACGGGTCTGGGACGCGATCCGCGACATCGCGATCTCCGGCGCCGACCGAGTGCTGGTGGTGACGCACGGCGGACCGATCCGGGTCGCGACCGCGTCGACGCTGCGGCTCTCGCCGGGTGGCGAAGTGACGCTGGACCCGCCCGCGAACTGCTCGCTGACCACGGTACGGGTCGACGACCTGCTCGCGGTGACCACGCTCGCCTCCTACAACGTCCCGACCTGGACCGGTGACCAATGAGCAGCCTCACGTTCGTGGCGATGACCTACAACCTGTGGGCCGACTTCCACCTGGACGAGCGGCGGGAGGCCCTGACGGCGCTGTTCACGACCCGTCCGCCGGACATTCTCGCCGTACAGGAGTTGCGTCCGGCGACCCGCAAGCTGCTGGACGACGTACTGCCTGATCACGATCGGGTCGACGGTACGGCCGGGTGGGAGACGCAGAGCAACCTGTGGTGGCGGCGCGACCTGTTCACCGCGATCGAGTCGGGGGCCGAGGACGTCGGCATCCTGTCTCCCGACGCCCGGCTCTTCTGGGTCCGTTTGCGTTCAGCTGACGGGCACGAGCTTGTCTTCAGTACGGCGCACCTGACCTGGCCCGGGCATCCGGACGAGCGAGCGGACCTCGGCAACCGTCGCGTCGGTCAGGCGCGGGTGATCGGGGAGGCGCTGGAACGGCTGGCCGGCGACGGTCCGTGCCTGTTCACCGTCGACATCAACGACATCGGCCCACCGCAGTGGGAGCTCGGCAACGCCGGGTTCCTGGACAGTTTCACCGCACTCGGCCGGCACTCACCGGTGACCCATCCGGTGGTGCCGACGGTGGCGACCGGCCCGATCGGGACCCGGCTGTCGCCGCTCGCCTCGCCACCGAAGGCGATCGACTGGATCTTCGCCCGCGGCCCGCTCGCCGCGCGGACCAGCGAGGTCGTCGACTTCTTCCACGACGGCCGGGCGCCTTCCGACCACCACCCCGTCGTCGCCACCTACACCTTCAGCTGAGCACTGCCCTGTTAAGGAGAACCCCTGTGTTGAGGAAGCGAATCGTCGGGGCGCTGGCCGTCCTGACCACGGTGGCGGCCGGGCTGAGCGCCTGCTCGCCGGCCAGTGAACCGAGCAGTGGGGAACAGGTCCTGCGGTACGCGCCGGCGATGTTCCCGGTGTCGCTCGACACCCACAAGTTCGCCGGCGAGGAGGCCGTGCAGACCGCGATCCAGCAGATCATGGAGCCGCTGGTCCGGGTCGACGACGGCAAGATCGTCCCGGTGCTCGCCACCTCCTGGGAGAACCCGGACCCGACCACGTGGGTGTTCAAGCTGCGCTCCGGCGTGAAGTTCTCCGACGGTACGCCGTTCACCGCGAAGGACGTGGTGGCGTCGTACGAACGGCACAAGAAGCTCGACGGGCCGCTGGTCCCGCTCTACGCGACGGTGACGTCGTTCGCCGCGAGCGACGACCAGACCGTGACGGTGAAGACGAGCAAGCCGCTCGGCACGTTGCTCAGCTCGCTGACGCTGCTGTTCATCGGGCCGGCGGACAAGCTCAACGCGGACGGGTTCTTCGGCAAGCCGATCGGGACCGGGCCGTTCCAGGTGACGTCGTTCCAGCCCGACGAGAAGCTCGAGCTGGCCGCGAACGCGTCGTACTGGGACGGGGCTCCGCAGCTGAGCAAGCTGGAGTTCGTGAACATCCCGGAGGTGGCCGGGCGGATCACGGCGCTGGAGAACGGCGAGGTCGACGTCCTGACTCAGATCCCGCCGGACCAGGTCGGGTCGGTCAAGGGCGGTGACGGGATCAGCTACTCGACCACGCCGAGCTGGACGTACTACTTCGACTGGTTCAACGCGAACAGGAAGCCGTTCGACGACAAGCGGGTCCGGCAGGCGATGTGGCACGCGCTGAACCTGGACGGCACGATCAAAGATCTGTTCGGCGACCTGGCCTCGGTCGCGCAGGCTCCGCTCGCGCAGGGTGTGATCGGTGCGCCGAAGCTGACGCCGTACCCGTATGACCCGGCGAAGGCGAAGCAGTTGCTGACCGAGGCGGGGTACCCGAACGGGTTCAGCACGTCTATGCAGTGGCCGCTGGAAGGTGGCCCGAACATCCGGGCGCTGGCGCAGGCGATGATCTCGGACTGGGCCAAGATCGGCGTCACCGTGAAGCCGCTGGAGAAGGAACGCGCCCAGTGGCTGGAGGACTTCGGCAAGCTCAACTGGGACATGAACCTGCAGACCAACGTCACCGGCACCGGCGACGCGGACTACACCCTCGCCCGCCTCTACGTCTGCGCCGCGAAGCGCAACGGCTACTGCAACCCCGCTCTCGACAAACTCCTCCTCGACGCCCGCTCGTCGGTCAACCAGTCCGACCGCCCCAAGCTGTACGAACAAGCCGCCCAGATCCTCTGGACCGACGCGGTCGGCATCTTCCCCGCCGACCTGGCCTCCAACTCCGCCGTCCGCCCCCGAGTCCAGAACTTCCAGATGCCGCCGAGTGGGCGGCCGTTGTTCGCGAAGGTGACCGTGTCCGGGAGCTGACGGGCGGACCGCCAGGCCATCACAACGCGGGCCGTCCGCGTGGGCTCACGCTCAC
>NZ_JBFAHB010000018.1:0-127359 GCF_040653975.1 Kribbella sp. NPDC050820 | reverse complement strand
GGCCAGCCTTCACACGCACCCGCCCCGACAGCATCCGCGCTACAGCCCACACAGCGACCAACCCCAGAACCCGCCCTAATTCAGCGCCCTCCTAGCCGGACTTCTCCAGGAAGATCCGCCGCCGCCGTTCGCGGTGGGTCCGTTCCGGATCGGTGGCCGGTCCGGTGAGTGCCTGAGTGAGTTCGTCGGCGGCTTCGGCGTACCTGTGATCGCGAGCGAGGAGTTCCGCGCGTACGGCGTGCCAGCGCGGGCTCGCAGGGAGTCCGTCGAGCAGCGCTAGCCCGGCCGCGGTGCCGTCGGCCTCGGCGGCCGCAACAGCGTGGGCGAGGTGCGCCGACGTACTCGGGGCGATCGACACGAGCAGGTCGTACAGCCGGAGGATCTCGCGCCAGTCGGTGGCCGCGTAGCTCGGGACGCGGGCGTGCTCGGCGGCGATCGCGGCCTGCAACTGGTAGGGGTCGGCCTGGCGGTTCGACCGCTCCAGCGAGTCGTTGAGCATGGCGACGCCGCGGGCGATCAGGTCCGGGTCCCAGCGCGAGCGGTCCTGCTGGTCGAGCGTGACGACTTCGCCGGCCTCGTCGAGCCGGGCCGGGCGGCGGGCCTCGGTGAGGAGCAGCAGTGCCAGTACGGCGGTGGGCATCGACTGCTCGGGCAGTAGTTCGTGCAGCAGTTCGCCGAGGCGGATCGCCTCGGCGCAGACGTCGACGTCGTACGCGGTCTCGCCCTCGATCGGCGCGTGGCCGGCAGTGTAGAGGCTGTGGATCACTGCGCAGACGGCCGGGAGGCGGTCGGGTAGCTCGTCCTCGGGTGGCACGCGGTACGGGATGTGGGCGGCCGCGATCTTCTGCCGGGCGCGGGTGAGGCGTTTGGTCGTGGCGACCTCGGTCGTCAGGAGGACGCCCGCGATCTGCGCGGGGGACAGGCCGCAGAGAGTGCGCAGGGCGAGTGCGACCCGGGTCGGCGGCGACAGCGTTGGGTGACAGCAGGTGAAGATCAGGCGGAGCAGGTCGTCCTGCACCACGCTGTCGGGTACGAACCCGTCCGACTGGCTGAGCTCCAGCAGTTCGAGCCCGTCGCGTTCCTTGCCCGGGCGGGCGCGTTCGCGGCGGATCATGTCGATCGCCTTCCGTCGCGCGGTCACGGTCAGCCAGGCGCGGGGCTCGGGCGGCACCCCGGTCACCGGCCAGGCGCCGAGGGCCGCCAGGGTCGCTTCCTGGACGGCGTCCTCGGCGAGCTGCACGTCGCCGACGGTCCGGATCAGGGTCGCGATAATCCGCGTGCCCTCGATCCGGATCGTCTCGGCGAGCGCGTCGTCGGACACGGCCGGACTACTTGCCGGCTACTTGGCGTTGATGACCGGCCGGACCTCGACGGCGCCGTTCCACGCGGCCGGGATCTGCGCCGCGATCGCCACCGCCTGCTCCAGGTCGTCGGCCTCGATCAGGTAGTAGCCGGTCAGCGCTTCCTTCGTCTCGGCGTACGGCCCGTCGGTCGTGACGACCTTCCCGCCGCGGGCACCCTCCACCCGTACGACGGTTGCCGTCGGCGTCGGATGCAGCACGGCACTCGCCTTGATGCTGCCCTCGTGGTCCACCCCGAACTGCCGGTACTCCGCCAGCTCACTCGCGTGCTCGGGCGCCCACCAGTCGACGTCCGGTGTGTAGGTCAGTGCCAGGTACTGCGCCATCGGAGGCCTCCTTCTGCCAGGACCACTCTGGTCCTTCGACAAGGGAACGAACAGCCACCCCGGAACAGGACACCGCTCAGGTCGTGCACTCCGCCACCCGCGCCCGAAAGTCCCGTACGACGCCCTCGTCGCCGGCGGACTGGATCACAGCCGCGTCCAGCCGCCCCCACAACCACAGGAACACGGCATCGGCCGACCCGAAGACCTCGGCCGCCACCTCACCGTCGGTCCCCTGGCTCACCGCGACGCTCGTGGCATCCGCGCGCACCGTCCAGGACCGTCCATCGGCGGTGATCCGTACGGCGGCGTCGACCGGGTGCTCGGTGTCGCCCTCCTCCCACCACGGCCCGCCCAGGTTGGGGTAGAGCAACTCGTCGATACCGTCGAGCGCCAACTCGGGGTCGATCGGTGTGACCACGTCGTTCGCCTGCTCGACATCGATCCGGTGCACCACACTCTCCAGCGCCATTCGCCGGAACCAGAACCCGGAGGTCTTGTCGTCCGGGTTGAAGGTCCACGTCTCCCGCTCGGTCCCGGCCGCGACCAGCGCGTCCACGATCGCCCCGCGTGCTTCGTCGTACAACTCGAGCGCGTCCCGCGCACCGAAGTCCGGCGGCCATGGGTCCGGCAGGGCGCCGAGCCGCAACACCTCCACCTTGTGCAGGTACACCGTGGCCACGTGCCGCACCACCGACTCGACCGTCCACCCGGGGCAACTCGGCACCGCGGCCTCCAGCCCCATCCGCGCGACCTCACCCAGCCGCGTCGACTCGGCTCGCAACTGCCCGAGGTAGAACTCCGCCTGCGTCATACGCCAGAGCATGACAGCCGCCGCGGACAGATATCAGATGGTGCGGGTCTTGAAGGCGGCCTCCCAGTCGGCGGTCTCCTCCTGGCTGATCTCGACCACGCGCTCGGCGAGCAGGCGGACCGGGTCCTCGGATTTCGCGTAGCGACCGGCGTGCTGGGCGTAGAGCCAGGCCTCGTTGCGGAGGTGCTGGGCGGTGCGGGTGTAGGTCGGATAGGTGTCCCGGTACCCGAACAGGGTGCGGATGCCCTCGGCCAGGGCGATCACGCCGCCGAGGGCCGGCGCCAGCCAGGTGGGGGCGGAGATGGCGACCGAGATCGCGATGACGAGGGCCGCGAGCAACTGCAGGGTGCCGAGTGCGCGGTAGGCGATCCGGGCCTGCCGCGCGTGCCGGAAGTACCAGTGGAACCGCACACTGATCAGTTGCTCGGCGGGGGAGTCGTTGCCTAGGTCGGGGAAGTCCGAATGCCTGAGTTTCGCCCTGAGATTCGCCATGGTCTGCCTAGTGTGGAGCTAATCTTCGGCTCATGGCGAGGAAGAGGGCGTTGCCGTTCGATCCGATTGACGAGGCGTCGCGGCAGTGGGGCCGGCGGTGGGGCGCGGTCGAGCAGATGCGGGCCGTCACGTCGCTGATGCGGGCCCAGCAGATCGTCATCGGTGAGCTCGACGACATCCTGCGCAAGCACGGGCTGACGTTCGCCCGGTTCGAGGCGCTGGTGCTGCTCACCTTCTCCCGGCGCGGGTCGTTGCCGCTGGGCAAGATGGGCGAGCGCCTGCAGGTGCACCCGACCTCGGTGACCTCGATCGTACGGCGGCTGGAGGCAGCCGGACTGGTGACCCGCGAACCGCACCCGGACGACGGCCGCGCGGTGCTGTGCGAGATCACGCCCGAGGGCCGCGAGCTGGTCGAACGCGCCACCGCGGACCTGGTCGCCGCCGACTTCGCCCTGTCCGGCCTGACCGACGAGCAGCTCAAGATGCTCTGGTCCGTCCTCGAGCCGCTGCGGCACAGCGCCGGCGACTTCACCTGACAGCTGTCCACTCCGCGGACACCTTGTGTTACGCGCAGGCTAAAAGTTCATTCGATACTGAAACTTCCCAAGCTTCCCTATTGCCAGGCATCCACCTCGTGTTCCAGGATCGGGAGAACCCGGCCGGCCCCCACGGCCGCGAAGTCCCCTGGAGGACCCCATGAAGCGTGTTGCTGCCGTTCTCCTCGCCGGCGCCCTCGCGGTCACCGGCTGCTCCGGAGGCGGGTCCGGCGGGTCGGCCGAGAGCGGGACCAGAGCGATCTCGTACGCCGTCGACGACCCGGTGACCCTGAACCCGGGCCGGCAGACGATCGCGTTCCCGCAGGTCAGGGCGCTGTTCTCGGGCCTCACCTTCGTCAAGGCCGACGGTTCGCTGACCTACCTGAACGCCGAGTCGGTGAAGTCCACCGACGCGGTGCACTGGACCATCAAGCTGCGCCCGGGCTGGACCTTCCACAACGGCGAGAAGGTGACCGCCGAGAGCTACGTGAAGGCCTGGAACACCGTCGCCTACGGCCCGAACGCCTGGGAGAACAGCGGCCAGCTGGTCAACATCGCCGGGTACGACGCCCTCAATCCGGCCAGTGGCAAGCCCACGACCACCCAGATGTCCGGCCTCGAGGTGGTCGACGAGCTGACCTTCACCGTCACGCTGAAGAGCCCCGACGGCCAGTTCCCGACCCAGCTGTCCCAGGCGCAGACCGGGTTCTTCCCGCTGCCCGAGGCGGCGTACGCCGACCTCGACGGGTTCGGGAAGAAGCCGGTCGGCAACGGCCCGTTCGAGATCGTCGACAGCTACCGGGAGAACGAGCCGGTGACGGTCAAGGCGTACGCGAACTACCAGGGCCCGAAGCCGAGTGTCGACGAGATCTCCTTCAAGCCCTACACCGACATGACGACTGCCTACACCGACGTCCAGGCCGGCAACACCGACATCCTGTTCGTGCCGGCCAGCCGGATGGCGCAGGTGAAGAAGGACTTCGGCGACCGCGCCTACGTCTTCCAGGGCCTCGGCATGAACTACCTCGGCCTGCCGCTGTACGATAAGCGCTACGCCGACGTCCGGGTCCGGCAGGCGATCTCGATGGCGATCGACCGCAAGGCCGTCAGCGACGTGATCTACGGCGGCATCTGGGAACCGGCCAGCGCGCTGACCCCGCCGGGCGAGCCGGGCACCCCGACCGGTCTCTGCGGGGAGCTCTGCACCTTCAACCCCACGAAGGCCAAGCAGTTGCTGGCCGACGCCGGCGGCTTCTCCGGAAAGATGGAGATCCGGTACCCGGGCGGTGCGGGCCTCGACGACCTGTACAACGCCTACGCCAACCAGCTCCGGCAGAACCTCGGGATCAAGGACGTCACCGCGACCCCGACGACCGACTTCCCCGAGTTCCAGAAGCTGCGCACCGAGAAGAAGCTCACCGGACCGTACTTCTCCCGCTGGGGCGCGCTCTACGCCAGCCAGCAGAACACTCTGCGGTCCTTCTACACCAAGGCAGGCGGCTGCACGAACTGCATCCCGTACTACACCCCGGAGGTCGAGCAGTTGCTCGCGAAGGCCGACGCGCAGGTCGACCAGCAGAAGGCGATCGAGGGGTACGTCGAGGTGCAGAAGGCGATCCTGAAGGACTTCCCGGCGCCGCCGATGTTCTTCGAGAAGTACGCCTACGCCACCTCGGACCGGATCGCGAAGCTGTCCGAGGGCGCCGGCGCCGTCGAGCTCGAGAACACCACCCTGGCGGACAGTTGATGAAGGCAACCGACGGCGGCCCGCTCCGGGAGATCCTGGAGCGGGCCCACCGCGTCCCCGACCTCGACCACTTCCCGGGTGCCGACGAGATCGCGGACCGGCTGGACGAGCTTGCAGGCAACCACCCCGGCCTGGTGACCAAGCGCCGGATAGGGACGTCGCGACTCGGCGAGCCGATCACGATGTACTCCGTCGGCGATGGTCCCGACCAGGCGCTCGTCTACGCCGGCGTGCACCCGAACGAGCCGATCGGGTTCTGGACCGCGATCCAGCTCGCCGAGGACCTGGTCGCCGACCCGGACCTGCGCGCCGGCTGCCGCTGGAACATCATCGGCTGCATCGACCCCGACGGGACCCGGCTGAACGAGGGCTGGTTCGACGGCCGGTTCAACCGGGTGCACTACGGCGAACACTTCTACCGCCCGGCGCCGGCCGAGCAGGTCGAGTGGTCGTTCCCGTTCCAGTACAAGGACGCCTACTTCGACCAGGTGATGCCCGAGGCGTTCGCGCTGATGCGGGTGATCGACGAGCTGAAACCGGTGATCGCGGCCTCGCTGCACAACACCGAGCTCGGCGGCGTGTACTACTACGTCACCAGGGACATCGAGGGCTTCGTCGACGAGTTGCACGCCATCGCCGCGTCCTTCGATCTGCCGCTCGATCTCGGTGAGCCCGAGACGCCCGTCGCCCGTCCGCTCGGCCCGGCGGTGTTCGAGATGATCTCCGCCAAGGCGTCGTACGACTATGCCGAGCGGCTGGGGCTGCCGACGCCGAACGAGGCCGGCAGCTCGTCGGCCGCCTACGCGGAACGCCATGGCACGGTGAGCCTGGTCGCCGAGCTGCCGTACTGGACGCATCCGGCGGTCGACGACGAGACGGAGACGGACTCGCCGTACCAGCAGGTGCTGATGAATGCGGCGGACGAGCTCGAGAAGGACCTGCTGGTGATCGACGACGTCTTCCAGGCGGCGCGGCCGTACCTGTCGGACGACTCACAGCTGGTCCGGGCGGTCGCGTCGTTCATGCCGTACCTGCTCAGGCGGCCGGATCGCGAACGGCGGCGGGCCGAGGACCTCGACCCGGCCCGGCGCGCGACGGTCGCGGAGGTCTTCGGCCTGTTCGACATCAACCGCTCCTTCCGGCTGCGGTACGGCGGAATGCTCGTCCGCGCCATCGACGGCGAGATCGCCCGAGGCAGCGCGCACGCGGCGCTGCACCCGCTCGGCCGGCGACTGCGGGAGTCCTACCGCGAGTGGCAGGACGAGGCCGCGACACTCGACCAGGACCTGCGGACCGTCCCGATCAAGCACCTCGTCGGGGTCCAGTACGCCGCCACGCTCGCCCTGCTGAACGCCGTACGGCGAGAGGCGGGCTGATGCTGCGCTTCACGATCAGGCGGCTCGTCGAGCTCGTGCTGGTGTTCTTCGGCGTCACGTTCGCGATCTACGCCGCCGTCTTCGCGTTGCCCGGCGACCCGATCTCGAGCCTCGGTGGCGACCAGCCGTTGTCGCCGGCGGTCGTCGAGCGGATCCGGGAGCTGTACCACCTGAACGACCCGCTCTGGTCGCAGTACCTGCGCTATCTCGGCAACCTGGTGACCGGCGACCTCGGCGTCGACTTCCGCGGCCGCTCGGTGGCCGAGCGGCTGGCGGACCGCTGGCCGGTGACGATCCGGCTGGCGCTGACCGCATGGGTGATCCAGGTGGTCCTTGGCGTCGGCCTCGGCTTGCTGGCCGGGCTGCGGAAGAACACCTGGATCGACCGCGGCGTGCTGATCATGACCATCCTGATCACGTCGGTGCCGATCTTCGTGATGGCGGTGACGGCGCAGCTGGTGTTCGGCGTGAAGCTGTCGCTGTTCCCGATCGCAGGCGTCAACGACGGCTGGCCCGGCTCGTATTTGCTGCCGGCAACGGTTCTCGCGATCTACGGCCTGGCCGCGGTCGCCCGGCTGACCCGGGGGAGCGTGGTCGACACGATGAGCTCGGACTTCGTCCGGGCGCTGTGGGCGAAGGGCCTGACCCGGCGCCGCGTCATCGGTGTGCACGTCCTGCGGAACTCGTCGATCCCGGTGCTGACCTACCTGGCCATCGACCTCGGCGCGTTGCTCGGCGGTGCCGTGGTGACCGAGGGGATCTTCAACCTGCCGGGGGTCGGCCAACTGCTGTTCCAGTCGATCCGGGTGCACGAGGGACCGACCGTGGTCGGGATCGCGACCGCGCTGATCCTGATCTTCCTGGTCACCAGCGTGGTCGTCGACCTGCTCAACTCGCTGCTCGATCCGAGGATCCGCCATGACTGATCAGGTACTCGCGCAGACCGTCGAAGAGGACGCGCTGGCCGGTCGCGGTGTCTGGGCGACTGTCCGCCGCCGGGTGC
Source organism: Kribbella sp. NPDC050820 (assembly GCF_040653975.1). Classification (NCBI taxonomy): domain Bacteria; kingdom Bacillati; phylum Actinomycetota; class Actinomycetes; order Propionibacteriales; family Kribbellaceae; genus Kribbella; species Kribbella sp. NPDC050820. The sequence goes on along the minus strand of NZ_JBFAHB010000018.1, from coordinate 119,707 downwards.
TGTTCTGGGTGCCGCTGACGGTGCTCGTCGTACTCGTCCTGCTCGCCTTGTTCCCGGGCCTGTTCAGCCAGGTGGATCCGCGGGCGTGCGATATCTCCGCAAGCACGCGTCCGTCGTCGCCGGGACACCTGTTCGGCCAGGACCTGCAGGGGTGTGACGTGTACGCGAACGTCGTGCACGGCGCCCGCGCGTCGTTGTCGGTCGGCCTGTTCTGCACGCTGATCGCGCTCGTCATCGCCGTGCTGATCGGGACCGTGGCCGGGTACGTCGGCGGCTGGACGGACTCGGTGCTGGCCCGGCTCACCGACGTGTTCCTCGGCTTCCCGTTCCTGCTCGGCGCGATCGTCGTACTGAACAGCCTCGGCGAGCGCTCGGTGCTGTCGGTGTCGCTCGTCCTCGCGCTGTTCTCCTGGCCGGCGCTGGCCCGCATGGTCCGTACGACGGTCCGCGCGACGAGGGACGCCGAGTACGTCCAGGCCGCGAAGGCGATGGGGTTCCCGGTCAGCCGGATCCTCACCCACTACGTGCTGCCGAACTCGATCGGCCCGGTGCTCGCGGTCGCCACGCTGACCGTCGGCGGTGTCATCGTCGCCGAGTCCACCCTGACCTTCCTCGGCCTCGGGCTGCGGGCGCCGTCGATCTCGTGGGGCCTGCAACTGGCCACCGCGCAGTCGCGGTTCCAGCAGGCACCGCACACTTTGATCTATCCGGGCATCTTCCTCGCTGCGACCGTACTGAGCCTGATCACCCTCGGCGACGTGATGCGCGACGCGGTGAACCCGAAGGGACGCTCCTGAATGACCACCCACCACAGAACGGACGCCGCCTTGCTCGACATCCACACCGCCCGGGAAGCCGCACCCGCCCTGCAGAGCTGGCTCGAGTACCAGCGCAACTACTTCCGCACGCCGGGCGTGCAGGCCGCTGTGCGCGTCGGCGACGAGGTGGTGCTGTCGACCGCGCTCGGCTTCAGCGACGAGGTCGCCGGGACGCCGCTGCGCACCGACCACCTGTTCCGGATCGCCTCGCACTCGAAGACCTTCACCGCGACCTCGATCCTGCAGCTCGTCGAGCAGGGCAAGGTCCGGCTGGACGACCCGGTCGACTCGTACGTCGCGGAGCTTGCCGGCAGCGCACTCGGCCCGGTCACCGTGCGGGAGCTGCTCGGCCACCAGGGCGGCGTGATCCGCGACGGTGTGGACAAGGACTACTGGCAGCTGATGGACCACTTCCCGGACCGGGAGGCGCTGATCGCGCTGTGCGTGTCCGACGGCCAGGTCTTCGAGCGCAACGAGCACTTCAAGTACACCAACATCGGCTACTCGCTGCTCGGCCTGGTGATCGAGTCCGCGAGCGGCCTGTCGTACGGCGACTACGTCGAGGCCAACATCACCAGCCGGCTCGGCCTGACCAACACCGGCGCGGAGTGGGACCCGCAGCGCGCCGGTGAGTACGCCGCCGGCCACACCGGTCTGCTCGACGGCGTCGACGTACGCGAGACCATCCCGCACGTCGACACCCGCGCCATGGCCGCGGCCACCGGCTTCTACTCCACCGCCGAGGACCTGACGACGTACGGCGCCGCGCACTACTTCGGCGCCGAGCAGTTGCTGACCGACGCGAGCAAGCGGCTGGTGCAGCGCGACGAGAGCCTGATCAACGCCCACGGCAACGAGATCGGGCGCTACGGGCTGGGCATGGACATCGTCAAGGTCGGCGACCGGCGGCTGGTCGGTCACAGCGGCGGGTACCCGGGCCACATCACCCGCACGTTCATCGATCCCGTCGACCAGCTCGTCGTGTCCGTGCTGACCAACTGCATCGGCGGCCCGGCCGGGACGCTCGCGACCGGCGTGGTGAAGCTGGTCGACCTGGCCGCGAAGCCTCCGGCAGGCACCGCGGTCCCGAGCGACATCGACGGGCGCCGGTTCTGCGGGACGTTCGCGAGCCTGATGGGCGTGGTCAGCATCGCGCTGCTCGGCGGGCGGCTGGTCGCGTTCTTCCCGGCCGCGCCGGACCCGGTCGAGAGCTACGAGGAGCTCCAGGTCATCGACGAGGACACGCTGGCCGTGGTGCCTGCCGCCGGTTTCGGCTCGAGTGGCGAGAAGGTGGAGTACACCTGGGACGCCGACGGGCAGCCGTCGCACGTCCGGTACGGCGGGGTGTCCCGCTGGCCGGTCGAGGCGTTCCGGGCCCGGCGGTCGGCCCAGATCGCGGCCGCCGACGTGCACGAGCTGGCGAGGAGGTCGTGATGGTCGACGACGATGCGTGGGAAGAGGACTCACGGCGGGTCGACTTCGTCGAGCAGTTCGCGCTGATCCGGGAGCTCGCGGGGTCGCCGCGGATGGAGGGCCGCGTGCTCGGCTACCTGATGGTGAGCAACAAGCCGTACGTGTCGTCGGCCGAGCTGGCCCGGGCGCTGGCGGCGAGTGCCGGCTCGATCTCGAGCACGACCCGCCGGCTGATCGACCTCGGGTTCATCGCGCGGCACGCCGTACCCGGGGATCGGAACCACTACTTCAAGGTCGAGGATGACATCTGGGGCAGCTTCCTTGCCGGTGAGCGGCGGTCGCTCGGGAAGCAGCAACAGCTGTTCTCGGACATGCTCGACGAGTTGCCCGACGACATGCCGGGTCCGCGCAAGCGGCTGCGGTACGCGCGCAACTACTTCGAGTGGCTGACGTCGTACCACCGCAAAATGCTCGCCGACTGGCAGGAGTACCGCGACAAACTCGACGCGGAGGAGGGCGAGTGACTCTGTTGAATGCCGCGCTGCCGCGCGGCGGGTCATGGGGCCTCCCGGCCTTCCCTCGTCCCTCCAGTCGCTTCGCTCCCTCCGCTCCTCAGTCCAGGCCGGGAGGCCCCATGACCGGCGTCCTGCGCTTCGAGGACTTGACCGTCGACTTCACCGTTGGCGGTACGACGCAGCGTGCGGTGGATCGGGTGAGTTTCGAGGTCCGGCCGGGCGAGGTGCTCGCGGTCGTCGGGGAGTCGGGGTCGGGCAAGAGCGTCACTTCGCTGGCCGCGCTCGGGCTGCTGCCGTCGAACGCGACCGTCGGCGGGCGGATCGTGTTCGGCGGCGAGGACGTGCTGTCGATGTCGAAGGCCGAGCTGACCGCGTTGCGCGGCCGGCGGATCGCGATGATCTTCCAGGACCCGGTCGGCGCGCTCGACCCGGTGTTCACGATCGGGTCGCAGTTGGTCGAGATGATCCGGGCGCACCAGCCCGGGCTGTCCCGTTCCGAGGCGCAGGCTCGCGCTGTCGAGCTGCTGCAGCTGGTCGAGATCCCCGAGTCGCGGCTGAAGTACTACCCGCACCAGCTGTCCGGCGGGCAGTGCCAACGGGTGATGATCGCGATCGCGGTCGCCTGCGACCCGGAGCTGCTGATCGCGGACGAGCCGACCACGGCGCTCGACGTGACCGTCCAGCAGGAGGTGCTCGACGTACTGCTCGCGATGCGGTCGAAGATCTCCGGCTCGATCATGATCATCACCCACGACATGGGCGTGGTCGCCGACGTGGCGGACCGGGTCGTTGTCATGCGCAAGGGTTCGGTGGTCGAGACCGCGGGCGTGCACGAGCTGTTCGACCGGCCGTCGCAGCCGTACACGCGGGCGCTCCTCGATGCCGTCCCGCGGGGCGGAGTGCGCGACGACGCCAAGCCGGTCGACGTCGTCCGCGAAGTGCCTGCGCTGGTGATCGACGATCTCGTCGTCGAGTACCGCGGTCGCCGGGGCCGCACGGTCCGCGCGGTCGACCACGTCGATCTCGTCCTCACGCCCGGCGAGATCACCGGGCTGGTGGGGGAGTCGGGGTCGGGGAAGTCCACGATCGGCAAGTCGGTGCTCGGGCTCGCCCCGATCACGAGCGGCGAGGTCAGGGTGGCCGGGCAGGCGTTGTCGTCGGCGTCGTCCGCCGTACTGCGGCAGACGCGGTCGCGGATCGGGGTGGTGTTCCAGAACCCGGCCGGCTCGCTGAACCCGCGGGCCACGATCGGGCAGTCGATCGGTGAGCCGCTGGCCGTGCATCGCGGCGTCCGGGGTGCGGAGTTGCGCGGGCGGGTCGAGGAGTTGCTGGACAGTGTCGAGCTGCCGCCGGCGTGGGCCGGCCGGTATCCGCACGAGCTGTCCGGAGGCCAACGGCAGCGGGTCTCGATCGCCCGGGCGATCTCACTGGACCCGGCGTTGCTGATCGCCGACGAGCCGACCTCGGCGCTCGACGTCTCCGTCCAGGCGACCGTGCTGGAGCTGTTCCGCTCGATCCAGGAGCGCCTGCACTTCGCCTGCCTGTTCATCAGCCACGACCTCGCCGTGGTCGACCAGGTCTGCGACCGGGTCGCCGTGATGAGCCGCGGCACGCTCGTCGAGCAGGGCCCGCGGGAGTCGGTCCTGCGCAACCCGCAGGACCCCTACACGACCCGCCTCCTGCAGGCCGCGCCCGTCCCGGATCCGCGCGAGCAGTCGCGCCGGCGAGGGTTGCGGCTGGCTGGGTAGAGGCCGGACGCCCAGGCCATCACAACCCGCTACTCCGCACCGGGGCCCGCGGCGGCGCGCCGTTGGCGCGCGATTGTGATGGCTTGGCAGACCGCCCGCGGTTGGAAATAGTTGGACGTCCTAGTATTTTGGGACCAGTTCCCGAGGAGGTCTGACTGATGGATGCCGAGCAGATCGCCGCCGGCCGGAGCCGGTGGCAGCAGCGGTACGACGCCGCACGCAAGCGGGAGGCGGACTTCACCACGCTCTCCGGTACCGAGGTCGCGCCCGTCTACGGACCGCCCGAGGGGGTCGACGACCCGCGGATGGAGCGGATCGGCTGGCCGGGGGAGTTCCCGTTCACCCGCGGCCTGTACCCGACCGGTTACCGCGGCCGGACCTGGACGATCCGGCAGTTCGCCGGCTTCGGCAACGCCGAGCAGACCAACGAGCGCTACAAGATGATCCTGAACGGCGGTGGCGGCGGCCTGTCGGTCGCCTTCGACATGCCGACGCTGATGGGCCGCGACTCCGACGACCCGAAGTCGCTCGGCGAGGTCGGCCACTGCGGGGTCGCGATCGACTCCGCCGCCGACATGGACCGGCTGTTCAAGGACATCCCGCTGCAGGACGTCACCACCTCGATGACGATCTCCGGCCCCGCCGTACCGGCGTTCGTGATGTACCTGGTCGCGGCCGAGCGCCAGGGCGCCGACCTGACCAAGCTCAACGGGACGCTGCAGACCGACATCTTCAAGGAGTACATCGCGCAGAAGGAGTGGCTGTTCCCGCCGGAGCCGCACCTGCGCCTGATCGGCGACCTGATGGAGTACTGCGCGACCACCATCCCGGCGTACAAGCCGCTCAGCGTCTCCGGGTACCACATCCGCGAGGCCGGCTCGACGGCCGCGCAGGAGCTGGCCTACACGCTCGCCGACGGGTTCGGGTACGTCGAGCTCGGGCTGTCGCGGGGGCTCGACGTCGACGTGTTCGCGCCCGGCCTGTCGTTCTTCTTCGACAGCCACCTGGACTTCTTCGAGGAGATCGCGAAGTTCCGCGCGGCCCGGCGGATCTGGGCACGCTGGCTGCGGGACGTGTACGGCGCGCGCACCGAGAAGGCGCAGTCGTTGCGCTTCCACACCCAGACCGCGGGCGTGTCACTGACCGCCCAGCAGCCGTACAACAACGTCGTACGGACCGCGGTCGAGGCGCTCGCTGCCGTGCTGGGCGGGACGAACTCGCTGCACACCAACGCGCTCGACGAGACGCTCGCGCTGCCGACCGCGGAGTCGGCCGAGATCGCGCTGCGCACCCAGTCGGTGCTGATGGAAGAGGTCGGCGTGACCAACGTCGCCGACCCGCTCGGCGGCTCCTGGTACGTCGAGGCGCTCACCGACGCGATCGAGGCCGAGGCCGAGGAGATCTTTGCCCGGATCAAGGAGATGAGCCCGGACGGCTCGATGACCGGCGGCATCCTGCGCGGCATCGAGGACGGCTGGTTCATGGCCGAGATCGCCGACGCCGCGTTCGAGTACCAGCAGAAGCTGGAGAAGGGCGAGAAGAAGATCGTCGGGGTGAACACCCTGACCGACACAGTCTCCGGTGAGCTGTCCATCCTCCGGGTCAGCCACGAGGTCGAGATCGAGCAGTGCCGGGTGCTCGCGGCGCGCAAGGCGCACCGCGACGAGGACCGCGTCCGTCGTACGCTTGCCGCGCTGGTCGAGGCGGCCAGAGGGACCGGCAACCTCATCGAACCCATGCTGGAGGCGGCGCGTGCGGAGGCCACGATGGGGGAAATCTGTCACGTTCTTCGGGAACTCTGGGGCGAGTACCGAGAGCCCGCCCGCTTCTGAGGAGGCGCCGGCAGAATCCACCACCGACACTCGGCCCACCACCGCAACGGCCACCGCGTCGCTCGACGAGCGGAGCGTGGTCGTCTGCGGTTCGGACCGCACGATGCTGCGGGTCGTCACCGAGTTGGTCGGCTCCGGCGAGCAGGTCACCGCGATCGTCAACCCGGCGTCCCGGCACTACGAACGGATCGGTGAGCTCGGCGCGAACGTGCTCGGCGTCCGCGTGATCAGCGAGGCGTTGCTGCGGCGGGCCGGTGTCGACGCGAAGGACGGCAAGCCGTCGACCGCGCGCGCCCTGGTGCTGCTGGACAACGACGACGTGCACAACGTCCACACTGCGCTGACTGCGCGGGACATGGATCCGGACCTGCGCATCGTCGTACAGATGGTCAATCCTCGGCTGGGTGCGCAGTTGCACAGCCTGCTCGGGGACTGCGTGGTGATCTCGGGGCCGTCGCTCGCGGCGCCGGCGTTCGTGTCGGATGCGTTGGAGGACGACGAGCTGACCTGGCTCGACCTCGGCGGTCGCCGATTGGTCGCGGGTCAGGCGGATCTGATCCGCGATCCGCATCTCGCCGTACTCGCCGACACCACATCGTCGGCGACCCCGGAGTTGTTGCCTGCCTTCAGCGACGACCCGACCGGCGACATCGTGCTCGGCACCGGCGTCCGCAGCGTCTGGCGGACCAAGGACGTACGGCGGGCCGGCTGGCTGATGGCGATGCGCGACGTCTTCGACCGCCGGGTACGGCGGATCGCCGCGGTGATGGCGTTCCTCGTGGTCAGCGGGACGGTGCTGACCCACTACATCGCGAACCCGAACATCGACTGGTGGCGGGCGCTCTACCTGGCCGCCGGCGCCGTGACGTCGGCCGGGATCGAGGACGACGCGTTCTCCAGCGCGCAGCCGTGGGCCAAGGTGGCCGCGGTCCTGGTGCAGCTGACCGGCATCGTGCTGATGGCGCTGCTGACCGCGGTGGTCGTCGACTCGTTGATCGGGGCCAGGCTGTCGCGGGTGATCGGCGGCGTGCGCGGCCGGCCGCGCAACCATGTCGTCGTCTGCGGTCTCGGTACGGTCGGTGCGCGCGTGCTCGAGATCCTGGCCGAGCGTGGTGTCGCGGTGGTCGGGGTCGAGCACGACGAGGACGCGCCCGGCGTACAGACGGCCCACCGGTTGCGGATCCCGGTCGTGATCGGGGACAGCAGCAACGAAGAGACGCTGCGGTCGGCCGGCGCCCAGCGGGCTCAGTCCGTGCTGGCGATCACCAACGGCGACATTACCAACCTGGAGTCCGCGATGGTCGTCCGCGACCTGAACCCGGAGGCGCGGATCACGATGCGGATGTTCGACCACGACCTGGCCCAGCGGGTCGAGCGACGACTCGGACTCGGGCACAGCCGGTCGGTGTCGATGCTGGTCGCGCCGGCGATCGCGGCGGCGGTGGCGAACCGGCGCAGCCAGGTCACCGTGCCGGCCGGTCGCCGCGTCCTGCTGCTCACCGAGGTCACCGTGGAGCCGGGCTCGGTCGCGGGCGGGCTGCGGCTGGGAGAGCTGGACGAGGCGGGTGGCCTGCGGGTGCTGGCCCGCCAGGACGGGATCACCTGGGACTGGTCCCCTTCGGTGAAGGGCAAGGTGCTCCGCCCGGGCGACCGGATCGCCGTCGCAGGCACCCGCAGCGGCCTGGCTCGCCTGCTCCTGGCGACCCGGGCGCAGCACGCCTAGACCGCGTCGGGGAGGATGGACCCGTGAACGTGAACGGAATGCGAGGGCAGTCGTGAGTCAGTCGAACTTCTCCCGTCCCGGGGCGATCGATCTGTCGTCCCTGCGCAGGCCTCCGGCGCCGGGTGGTCCCGCCGCGCCGGGTGCTCCGGCCGGTGCGCCGCCCGCTGGCGGCCCCGCGGGCTCGTACGTGCTGAACGTGAGCGAGCCGACCTTCCAGGCCGACGTGATCGAGCAGTCGCTCCAGGTCCCGGTGGTGGTCGAGTTCTGGTCGCCGCGGTCCCAGGCGTCGACCGCGCTCAGCCAGATGCTGGCCCGGCTCGCCACCGAGTACGCCGGCAAGTTCCTGTTGGCGCGGATCGACATCGACGCGAACCCGCAGCTGGCCCAGGCGGTCGGTGTGCAGTCGGTTCCGCTGGTGATCGCCGTACTGCGGGGTCAGGTGGTCCCGCTGTTCCAGGGCGCGCCCGCGGAGGCGGAGGTGCGGCAGTACTTCGACCAGCTGCTCCAGGTGGCGGTCGCGAACGGCATCACCGGCCGCGCCGAGCCGGTCGGCCCGGCCGCGGAAGCGCCGGAGGAGGACGAGCCGGCGCCGAACCCGCGGTACGAGGCCGCGGAGAACGCGGTCGGCGCAGGTGACCTGGACGGCGCGATCGCGGCGTACGAGGAGCTGCTGAAGGAGACCCCGAACGACGCCGAGGCGAAGTCCGGCCTGGCCCGGGTCCAGCTGGTCAAGCGCACTCAGGACGTCCCGGCGGACGTCCGGACCCGCGCGGCCGACAACCCCGAGGACGTCGAGGCGCAGCAGCTCGTCGCCGATGTCGACCTCATGGGCGGTCACGTCGAGGACGCCTTCAACCGGCTGATCAAGACCATCCAGGTGACCGCCGGCGACGAGCGCAACGCCGTCCGGCTGCACCTGCTGGAGCTCTTCGAGGTCGTCGGCGCCGACGACGAGCGCGTGGTCAAGGCTCGCCGGCGGTTGATGGCTGCCTTGTTCTGACGTTCGGGCTTGCGATCGACCCCCTCGGCATCGGTGGCCGAGGGGGTCTTTCGTGTGTCCGGTCCCGGCCGGGTGTGAACTCTTGCAATTCTCGTTCCCCCGGTTTGAGAATTATTCACATGAGCATCAGCGTTGCGGTCGCGTCGCCCCGCCTGGAAGCCCGGATCAACGGGTTGCTGCCGGCGCTCAGCCCGGCCCAGGCCCGGATCGCGACCGAGGTCCTGCGTGACCCGGCCGGCGTCGCGTCGTCCACGATCGGCCAGCTCGCCGCCCGCTGTGGGACGTCGCTGCCGAGCGTGACCCGGTTCTGCCTCGCGCTCGGGCTGTCCGGGTACGCCGAGCTCCGGCTGGCCCTCGCGGCCGAGACCGGACGGACGAGCAGCAGCTGGGAGCGGGGGACCGGCGCCGAGGTCGGGCCGGACGACTCGCTGGACGACGTACTGCGCACCCTGCTGCAGGCCGACACCCGCGCGCTCGAGGACACGGTCGCGTCGATCGACGTGGGCGCGCTCGGCCGGGCGGTGCAGGCGATCTCGGACGCGCGGCGGATCGACATGTACGCCGTGTCGGGGTCGGCGTCGGTCGCCGAGGACCTGCGGTTGCGGCTGCACCGGATCGACCGCGCGGCCAGCACGTGGAGCGACGTGCACAACGCGTTGACGAGTGCGGCCCTGCTCGGACCCGGGGATGTCGCGATCGGCATCTCGCACAGCGGCGAGACGGTCGAGGTGCTGGAGCCGTTGCAGCGCGCCGGGCGTGGCGGTGCGACGACTGTTGCCGTGACCAACTATCCGCGGTCGCCGCTGGCGTTGTGCGCGGACGTCGTACTGCTGACTGCTGCTCGTGACGTCACGTTCCGGACCGGCGGGATGTCGGCCCGCCATGTCCAGATGCTCGTGCTCGACGCCCTCTATCTCGGGGTTGCGCAACGCGACTACCCGCTGGCCGAACAGGCCTTCGACGCGACGGCCGAGGCGGTCGCGTCGCATCGCAAACGGCCCTGAGCTTTCGTCCCACCCGCCCGTGAGGAGAACCATGCAGAGCCCCCATCGCATCCTTGGTCCCAGCCGTCGCGCCTTGCTGCTCGGCGCCGGAGCCAGCGCCCTGACCGCCGCCACCTCATCCGCCGCTTCAGCTGCCGGCACCGCCGCTGGTGGCGCGGCCGCTGCCGTTGCTGCGATTCCTTCGCCCGGCGACCTGCCGCTGACCGGTGGGCCGGAGTTCCCGATCGGCTTGTTCTGGCCGCCGCACCCGTACGCGAGCACCGCCGAGCGGTACGCCGAGATCAAGGCGGCCGGCTTCGACTTCGTCATCTCCGGCAACTACGCCGGCGACGGCAACATCTTCCAGTACCAGCTCGGCCTGGCCCGCACCGCCGGGCTGCAGATGCTGATCTCGGACGACATCCAGATCCGGAACATGTCCCGCTGGTTCTCGATCTCGGACAACCCGGCCGACTTCCTCAGCGTCACCCCGGCGGAGGCGCAGGCGCTCTACATCCGCGCCCGGGACGCCTACGGCCCGTTCTCGTCGCTGGCCGGTTTCAACCTGTACGACGAGCCGGGCGCCGGCTGGTTCGGCACGCTGGCGCGCGCGGTCGCGGTGTCCCGTGAGCTGGCTCCGCAGCTGCTGCCGTACATCAACCTCTTCCCATCCGACGACCCGGCGTACTACCGCAGCTTCGTCGACGTGGTCAAGCCGTCGCTGATCTCGTTCGACCGGTACCCGCTGCTGTCCGGGGGGCGCGAGGACGGGAACTACTTCCACAACTGGGCGATCGTCCGCGACGCCGCCCTGCACGGCGACATCCCGTCCTGGGTGTTCATCCAGACCCTTGCCTACGACAACCATCGGGAGCCGACCGCGGCCGAGCTGCTCTGGCAGGTCAACATCAGCCTGGCCTACGGCGCGAAGGGCATCCAGTACTTCACCTACTGGACTCCGGAGGCGGCGCGTGGCGAAGGATTCGGGCCGGCGCTGATCACCGTCGACGGTCGCCGAACACCCCGGTACGCCGCTGCGCGCACGATCAACACCACCTGGCTCCATCAGGTCGGGCGGGAGCTCAAGCCGCTCGTGTCGGAGTCCGTCGTGCACGCCAACGAGACGCCGCTGCCGAACGGGACGGTCGGGTTCACGCCAACCGGGTTGATCTCCGAGGTCTCCGGATCAGCTGCGGTGCTGGGGACGTTCGCGGCGCGGGACGGCTCGGCCGATCGGTGGGTGCTGGTCGCCAACCGCTCGCACACTCTCGAAGCTCGGACCACGGTCACGCCGAACGTGGGTGGCGTCGCTTCGGTCGGAGTCTTCGACCCCCGCACCCAGACCTATGCCCCGCGCAGCGTCAAGCCGATCCCGCTCAAGCTGGCGCCCGGCGCGGCCACCCTGCTCAAGCTTCAAGCCCGCTGACCCCGGTGTAGACGCCGAGAGCCCGGAACCGCAGAGCCGGCGCCGCGTACTCCTCCAGCGCGTGCGCGGTCCAACCGACGATCCGCGCGAGCGCGAACAACGCGTCGCCGGCATCTGCCCGCAACCCGAAGGCGTGCATCATCGCGGCGATGGCCAGATCGCTGTTCGGGAACGCCGGCAGCCGCGCGCTGAGCACCTGGATCGTCTCCACGATCGGGTGGTCGCCGAGCAGGGTCAGCAACACCTCGGCGCGCGGATCGCGGTCCTGGTAGATCCGGTGCCCGAAGCCGGGCACCGGCTCACCCGACCGGAGTTGGTCGGACAACGCCCGCAGCGGATCCCGCTGCGCCTTCGCGAGGAACTCGTACGCCAACGTCGGCGCCGCACCGTGGTACTGCCCGTCCAACGCACCGAGCCCAGCCGACACCACGGCATACAGATTCGCCCGAGCACTAGCCGCCACCCGAGCCGCAACCGTCGACACCGCCAGCCCATGATCAGCCAGCAAAATCAACGCAGCGTCCAGCACCTTCGGCCCTTCCGGAGACGGCGGGGGTTGCCGGGACAGCTTTGGCCATAGCCGGCCGCCGAGCGAGCGCTCGGCTACGACTGGCCCAGGGAGTGCGGCGACCAGGACGCCGATCAGCTGCTCCGCGGCCCCAACCACCGACTGTGGTGCCAGGTCAAACCGCAGGGGATCAGCAGCCCCCAGCGCGGCGACCGCGACCCGCAACCGGTCCGTCAGCCGCGCTGAGTCCGGCAACACGTTCATCGCGGACCTGGCCAGCAGCACCGAGTCCCGCGACACGGAGAACGGCGGCCGATCGGTCAGCTCACCGGTCCACAGCAGGTGCGCCACCGCCTCCACCGTCTGGCTGGTTGCGAGCTCGCGCGCCGAATGCCCGCGGTAGTACAGCTCGTCGTCCTTCAACAAAGTCAGCTCAGTCTCGATCTGCTCGACCACCCCGGAGTGCTCCACCGACCTGCTCGCCAGCCGCTCGACGTCTGCCGCCGCGAACAAGCTGCCGCGCCGCCCCCGAGCCCGCACACTCGTCAGCACCCCGCGGCTCACGTACGCATAGATCGTCTCCGGCTTCACCTTCAGCCGCCGGGCGACCTCCGCCGTCGTCAGGTAATTCTCGTCACTCTGCGGGCCCATCCAGCGCTCCTCCGAGCTTCACATTGACTGGATCAATATTGACAATCATTGATCACCTGTCAACTCTGAAGATATGTCAACCACGATCAATGTTCCGCCCGGCCTACGCAACGTCGTCGTCACCGAGACGACCCTCGGCGACGTCCGCGGTGATGAGGGGTTCTACCACTACCGCCAGTACTCGGCGATCGACCTCGCCAAGTCGAAGACGCTCGAAGACGTCTGGTTCCTGATGTTCGAGGGCCGCCTCCCGACCGCGGCCGAGCGCGACCGCTTCGTCACCGAGTTGGCGCCACTGCGGGTGCTCCCGGACGAGGTCCGCGCCGTACTGCCCGCGATCGCGTCCGCCGGCCCGGTGTTCAACCCGCTGGCCGGTCTCCGCACCGTCCTGTCGCTCTTGGCCGCTGTACGGCGTCTCCCGCCGCTGTGGGACGCGGATCCGGTACGTCGGAAGGCCGACGCGATGCTGGTCTGCGCAGTGACGCCGACGATCCTGGCCGCGCTGTACCGCCTCCGGGAGGGACAGGAGCCGCTGGAGCCGCGCGCCGACCTGAATGCCGCGGCGAACTGGCTCTACCTGGTGAGCGGTGTCGAGCCGACCGCCGTACAGGCTGCTGCGATCGAGCACTACCTCGTGGCCACCGTTGACCACGGGTTCAACGCGTCGACGTTCACTGCCCGGGTGATCGCGTCGACCGGTGCCGACGTGGTGTCCGCGATCGCCGGGGCGATCGGGGCCTTCTCCGGTCCGCTGCACGGCGGCGCACCGGACCGGGCGCTGGCCAGCCTGGACGAGATCGGCACTCCGGACCGGATCGACGCGTGGGTGCGCGCGAAGGTGTCGGCGGGGGACCGGATCATGGGCTTCGGGCACGCGGTCTACCGGACCGAGGACCCGCGCTCGCTGATGCTGCGCGACATCGCCCGCGGCCTGGGCGGGGACCTGGTGGACTTCGCCACCACGGTCGAGCAGCACATCGTCGACGTACTCGCCGAGCTCAAGCCCGGCCGCAACCTCTACGCCAACGTGGAGTTCTACGCCGGTGTGGTGATGGAGCTCTGCGGTCTGCCGCGCGCGATGTTCACCCCCACCTTCGCCGTCAGCCGCGTCATCGGCTGGTCCGCCAACATCCTCGAGCAGTCCAGCGACCCAAAGATCATCCGTCCCATCGCGACGTATGTCGGCCCCCAGCCGCCGGTCCCAGTCATGCAGGCTTGAACTGGATGGCGTCGTCGGTGATCGGGCCGAAGCGCAGCAGGACCAGGTCGCGGGGATAGTTCTGGTGGAGGCGCCACGGGCCGTGGCTGCCTTGGCGGGGGAGGATGGACGCGGCGCGCTGGATGTAGCCGGAGGACAGGTCGACGACCGGGCGGCGTGGGGCGTCGTACTCGGACTGGTCGATCTCGGGCACGCAGATGCTCGTGCCGGTGGCGGTCAGGTGGTTGAGCAGGCGGCAGACGTACTGCGACGTCAGGTCCGAGCGAAGGGTCCAGGAGTTGTTGGTGTAGCCGATGCACCAAGCAAGGTTCGGCACGCCGCTCAGCATCATGCCCTTGTAGACGAACGTGTCGTGTGGGTCCACCGCCCGCCCGTCGATCGTCATCTGGATCTTGCCCAGTGCAACCATGCGCAGTCCGGTCGCGGTGACGACCACGTCGGCCGCCAGCTCCTGGCCGGACCGCAGCCGCAGACCGGTCGGCGTGAAGGTCTCGATCTCGTCGGTGACCACAGTGGCCGAGCCCTTGCGCAGTACCTTGAACAGGTCGGCGTCCGGGACCAGGCACAGCCGCTGGTCCCAGGGCTTGTAGCGCGGGGTGAAGTGTGGGTCCGCAGGGATCGAGTCCGGCAGTTGCTTGGCCACTGTGCTGTTCAGGAACCGCGCGGCATGCTCCGGCCACCGCCGGAACGCGCTGTAGACCGCGGAGCTGAAGGCAACGTTCTTGCCCCGGATCAGCCGGTGCGCAAGCTTCTCCGGCAGTACGGCGCGCAGCCGGTCGGACAACGCGTCGTGGGCCGGTCTCGACGCGATGTAGCTCGGTGAGCGCTGCAGCATCGTCACGTGCTCCGCCGTACTCGCCATGGCCGGCACGAGCGTCACAGCCGTTGCGCCGCTGCCGATCACCACCACTCGCTTGCCCGAGTAGTCCAGGTCCTCCGGCCAGTGCTGCGGATGCACCACCTGGCCCTGGAACTCACTCTGCCCCGGGAAGTCGACCACATAGCCCGACTCGTAGTCGTAGTACCCGCTGCACACGTAGAGGAACGAGCACGTGTACGACGCCTTGGTCGTCTCCACGGTCCACCGCGCATCCGCCGACGACCACGACGCCCGTACGACGCGCTCGCCGAACCGGATGTGCTCGTCGATGCCGTAGGTGGCAGCGGTCTCGTGCAGATACTCCAGAATCGCCGGCCCGTCCGCGATCGCCTTGGCCGCCTTCCACGGATGGAACGGAAATCCGAGCGTGAACATGTCCGAGTCCGACCGCACCCCCGGATACCGAAACAGATCCCAGGTCCCCCCGATGCTGTCCCGAGCCTCCAGAATCGCGTACGACCGCCCCGGACTCTGCGTCTGAAGCCGATACCCAGCCCCGATCCCTGACAACCCGGCCCCCACGACAAGCACGTCCAAGTGCTCCACGAAAAGCCTCCCGAGTCGCGGTGTTGAGTACCTGGTCAACAGTACGGGAAGGAGTACCCTGGCGTTGCTGGACATCGAGGGGGATCGCATGACGTCCAACAGCTGGCGGCTCGACGCCATCACGTACTCCGGGGGCACGCAGGACGGGCCGCGCGCCACCGTGCAGCTCTCCCGGTCCGGAGAACCGGTGCATGCCGAGGGGGCGGGTACCGGGCTGATCGACGCGGTATGCAGTTCGATCTCGCAGGCAACTGGCGTGGAGGCCCGGGTAGTCGCGTTCCGGGCGTACTCGGTCGGCCCGGGCAGCGAGGCGGTCGGAGAGGTCGAGCTCGAGGTGGAGCTGCCGCGCCGCAGGGTTGCGGTCCGGGCGTCGTCCACCGATGTCGTGGAGGCCGCAGGGCTGGCGCTGGTCGCGGCCCTGAACCAGTACAACGCAGAGCTGCCGCCACGGGGCTGAGCCCAGCCGGACAGCGGGATCTGCTGGGAAAGTTCTGTCCCGGTGTTGTCGATTCCGCTGGTTGTCGATCGTCAGCAAGATGTTCAGTACAAGCCCTACACGAGGGAGCCGGAGATGGCGCAGTACGTGTTCCTGCTGTTCGACAGCGAAGAGTGGTACGACAACATCACGCCGGAGGAGTGGCAGCAGTCGATGAAGCTGCACGGCGCGTTCACCGAGGCCGTGGAGAAGGCCGGAGCGCGGATCCTGGGAGGGGAGGCGCTGGAACGGTCGAGCACCGCGAGCACGGTGCGGCAGCGCGAGGGTGCCGAGCCGCTGGTCACCGACGGGCCGTTCATCGAGACCAAGGAGGCGCTCGGCGGCTTCTACGTGATCGAGGCCCGCGACCTGGACCAGGCGCTCGAGCTGGCCAAGATCTGCCCGTCGGGGAACGTCGAGGTCCGCCCCGTGATGCCCACGTCGGGCGACGCCCAGCCGCCGGCCTGACACCGCCGGATCGACATGGCGCTGCAGCCGGGTACCCCGACGGACATCCCGCCGTCGGCGTACCCGCCTGCGCCGGTCGAGGTGGCCCGGGTGGTGGACCGGGCGCACCGGGAGAGCTGGTCCACGGTGCTGGTGTCGGTGGTGCGGCTGACGCGGGATCTGGACCTGGCCGAGGACTGCACACAGGACGCGTTCGTCCAGGCGTTGCGGACCTGGCCGGACGGCATCCCCGCCAACCCGGGTGGCTGGCTGACCACAGTCGCGCGGCGGCTCGCCCTCGACCGGATGCGGCGGGAGACGAACCTGCGGCGGAAGCTTCCGTTGCTGGTCGAGGATCCGGTCGCGCCGGACGACGTGGAGCAGCCGACGGATCCGCTCCGGCTGGTCTTCACCTGCTGCCACCCGGCACTGGTCCGGGACTCGCAGGTGGCGTTGACGTTGCGGCTGATCTGCGGCCTGACCACGCGTGAGGTGGCGGCGGTCCTGCTGATCAGCGAGCCGACGGCGGCGGCGCGGATCACCCGGGCGAAGAAGAAGATCGCGGCGGCCTCGATCCCGTACCGGATCCCGGCCGACGAGGAGCTGCCGGCGCGGCTGGACGCCGTACTGACGGTGGTGCATCTGGTCTACACGGCTGGGCATGTGGCGGCCGGGTCCGAGTTGACGCGGACGGATCTGACCGGGCGGGCTGTGGAGTTGGCGCGGATGCTGGTCCGGTTGATGCCGGACGAGGCAGAGCCGCAGGCGTTGCTGGGGTTGCTGTTGATGACGGAGGCGCGGGGGGACGCGCGGGTGAGCGAGGACGGGGAGTTGGTGCTGCTCGCGGACCAGGACCGGTCGCGGTGGGACATCCGGCTGCTGGCGGAAGGTGTGTCGCGGGCGACGGCCGCGCTGGAGCGGGGACAGGGGAGGTTCGCGCTGCAGGCAGCCGTGGCAGGTCTGCACGTGACCGCGCCGTCGTGGGAGAAGACCGACTGGGGTCAGGTCGTGCGGATGTACGACGCGATGATGATCAGCTGGCCGACGCCCATCGTCGCGCTCAACCGGGCCGCCGCGCGCAGTCTCGTGCCAGGCGCCGACCTTGATCGCGTCCTGGTAGAGCTAGATGCCCTCAGCAACGAGCCTGCACTCAAGTCCTACGCCTACCTGCCCGCGGCCCGCGCCGATGTTCTGGCTCGGCTCGGCCGGGCGGCCGAAGCAGCTGACGCGTACCGCCTGGCGATCACGTTGACGGCGAACGAGACCGAACGGCGCTTCCTCAGCCATCGCTTGACTGGTCTGCCGGACTGACGCCTGCCCAGAGGCTGTCGGCGGTGCCGGCTTGGAGACGGCCCCGGTAGACGTCGATCTTGTGGTCGATGAGTTCGAGGTTGTCCTGGAGTTCGGCGAGTTTCGCGAGGACCTCGGCGCGGTGGGTCTCGAGGAGCTCCAGGCGGTCCTTCTCGTTGCCCCGGCCGGCGGACACGAGGTCGGCGTACGCACGGATGGTCCGGATCGGCATGCCGGTCGCGCGGAGGCGGGTGCAGACGTTGATCCAGTCCAGGTCGAGTTGCCGGTAGCGACGGCGGTTGCCGGCCGTTCGGTCCACCGTGGTGACCACCAGCCCGGCGCGCTCGTAGTACCGCAGGGTGTGCACGCTCACCCCGGTCCGCCGAGCCGCCTCGGCAATGCTCACGCCGGCCTCAGGAACAGGTTGGTTGACTTCGAGCACGCTCTAAATCCTAGCGTCGTGGTCATGAGTGCTCCAGCGGTCCCAGTGGCTGCGTCCGGTGAGCTGAGTCGACGGCGTCGGCAGGGGGTGCTGGCGATTTGCTGCGCCAGCATCGTCGTGGTGGTGATGGACATCTCCATCGTCAACGTGGCGTTGCCGTCGATCCGGAGTGACCTCGACGCCTCGATCTCCGGGCTGGAGTGGGGCGCGGGCGCTGCAGGCGGTCGGCGGCACGATGCTGAATCCGGTGGCGATGGCGATCGTGGCCACGACGTTCACGGATCGGGCGGAACGGGCGCGCGCGATCGGGGTGTTCGGTGCGATGTCCGTTGGCATTGGCGCTGGGGCCGATTCTGGGTGGTGCGCTGGTCGACGGGTTCGGGTGGCGGGCGGTGTTCTGGGTGAACCTGCCGATCGTCGCGGCAGCGATCGTCTGCACGGCTCTGTTCGTGCCGGAGTCCCGGGCTGCCCGCGGACGTCGAGTCGACCCGATCGGTCAACTGTTGGTGATCCTGCTCCTCGGCAGCGTCGTCTACGCGATCATCGAGGCGGGCAGTCTGGGCTGGACGTCCCCGGCGATCGTCGGCCTGCTGCTCCTCGCCGTACTCGCGGCAGTGGGCCTGCTCGTCTACGAACCGCGTCGAGCGGATCCGTTGCTGGAGTTGCACCTGTTCCGCAGCATCCCCTTCAGTTCGGCGATCCTGATCGCGCTCTTCGCGCTGTGCGGTTTCGGCGCGTTCCTGTTCGTCACCACGCTCTACCTGCAGAACATCCGCGGCCTGCAGGCACTCACCGCCGGGCTCTGCCTGCTTCCGGTCGGCGCTCTGATCATGGTCCTCTCCCCCTTCACCGGCCGCATCGTTGGCAGCCGAGGTCCGCGGCTTCCACTGGCAGTGGCCGGTACGGCGCTCGCCCTGGGAGCCGGCGCATCACTCTGGATCGACGCGACCACTCCGCTGCCGATCGTGCTCGCGGTTTACCTGCTCTTCGGCATCTTCCTCGGCACGGTCAACCCGCCGATCACCAACTCGGCGGTCTCCGGCATGCCCACCTCGATGGCCGGCCTGGCCGCCTCCGTCGCCTCGGCGGCCCGCCAGACCGGCACCACCGTCGGCGTAGCCGTCGCCGGCGCGATCATCGGATCCACCGTGTCGGCCGGCCCGCGAGCGTTCACGACGGCCGAGCACCGAGTCTGGTGGCCGATCGTCGGCCTAGGGCTCGCAATCCTCGCCCTGGCCCTCCTCAGGCATGCAACCTGCCCCGCCGCCGAAAAGGAATCGGTGACGGGGCGTGCTGGGCGTGCTTGACTGGAGTTTGACGTCCTCCCACCACCTGGAAGGCAGGGGGATTCCAACCCTTGTGGGTTGAGGTTCGCGGTTCACAGCCCTGCCTTACTGCGCAAGAAGGCTCCCCGCGCTGCCACGGCCCGCCCGGCCGCGGTTGCTACTGGTCCTGCAAGTACCGGTTGCTTGGCTATCGCAACCGGTGGAGACATTACCTGGCTGAACCGACAAAACCTGAAGGGAGGGAGATGGCGTTTCCTCCCCGCCGTGAAGGACGGGGTTCCACGCCATCAAACCGATGAGTGCGCCTGGAGCCGGGCCGCCGTTGTCGGCCTCGGAAGAGCGGACGTGGGGGATGGTGGCCCACGTCGGGGTGTTGGTCGCGGCCTGGTTCGCGATGGGGTTCCTGTGCCCGCTGGTGATCTGGCTGGTGTACCGCTACCGGTCCGACTTCGTCCGGCGGCACGCGCTGGAGTCGCTGAACTTCCAGCTGTCGTTGCTGATCTACACCGCGGTGGCGGTGATCCTGATCCTGATCACGTTCGGCCTCGGCGTGCTGATCATCATCCCGCTGGTGCTGATCGGCGCGATCGCGGCGCTGGTGGTGATCGTCCTGGCCACGATGGCCGCGTCCAGCGGCCGCGAGTACCGCTACCCGCTGACCATCCGCCTGGTGCGCTAATCCGGTTGGCCCGGGCGGACCGGGTTTGGCAGAGTTCCCCGGGTGGAGCTGATCGGCCAGGGGATGGAAGGCGCCGTCTACGACCTCGGTGACGGCCGGGTGCGCAAGACCTGGTTCGACCGGCGGCCGGACGACGTACGCCCGCTGCAGGCGTTCCTCGACGAGTTGCCGCCGCTCCCGTTCCGTACGCCGCGGATCCGCGAGATCAGCGCGGACGGCGAGGGCCTGGCCGTCAGCGTCGAGGACAAGCTGACCGGTACGGCGCTCCATGACGCCGGACTGACCGAGGAGCAGGCGCTCGATGCGTTCGTTGCCGTGGTCGAGGCGCTCGGCACGACGACAGCCGGTCCCGCGAGCAAGGCGCTGCCCGTGCTCAACCAGCCGTTCTGGCGCGATGACCTGTCCTGGGGCGAGGCGCTGGCAGCCCTGGTACGGCGTCGCGGCGCCGAGTCCCACCATCACCTCAAGCGCGACGTCCCCGACTTCGACGAGCGCCTCGAAAGTGTGACCACCCGCCTGGCGACGATCGAGCCGGATCGGCTGAGCGTCGTCCACGGTGACATCTGCCCGCCGAACCTGCTGATGGACGGACCGCGGACTGCCGCCGTACTGGACTGGGGCTTCTACACGACAGCCGGTGACAACACCTTCGACGCCGCGCTGGCCGCCGGTTTCTTCGACATGTACGGCCCGGACGCGCAGCGCCTCGACAACCTGCTGCTCGACCGCTTCGAGACGCTCGGGCACGACCGCGAGCGGATGTACCTGTACCGGGCGGCCTACGCCATCACGACCGCGACCATCTACGACGCCGACGCAGGCGACGGTCACTACGCCTGGTGCGTCGGCAACCTCAACCGGCTGGCGTAGGCCGTGTCTAGCTGATCGGCAGTCCGTCGCGCAGGTTGTGCAGGATCGTCGGCTTGGCGAGGACCGACGGCAGCCGACGCGCGTTCAGCGGCGACACCAGCCCGGCGAGAGCGTCCGGCTCGTGCCAGGCCACGCTGCGGATCTCGAAGCCGTCCGGCTGCAGGGTGTCGATCAGCGACGGGTCGTGGACACCGCCGTCGTACAGGATCTCGACGGCGTCGCCCCAGCCCTCCCACCGCGGCAACCAGTCGATCGCGAGTACGCCGACCAGCGGCAAGGCGACCCCGATCTCCTCTTCCATCTCCCGGGACGCCCCGGCCGCCGGATCCTCGTCCGGCTCGACCACGCCGCCGGGCAGCTCCAGGTCCTTCTTGTAGCTGACCTGGCACAGCAGCACCCGGCCACCGGTGTCCCGTACGACGACGTGCGCGATGACCCGCTTCTTCGGCAGCGCGGAGTCCATCAGAGCCGTCCAGCCGGTCAGCGTGTCCGGGCGCGGGTCGTCCCTGCGCATCCCGTAGATGGCCACGTCCCGGCGCTCGTCCTCGACCAGGGCGGCGCCACGCAGGATCCCCTCGCGCCGGTAGCCGGACCGGATCGCGACCCGGGCCGACGCGTGGATCTCGGGGTCCACCTCGACCTGCAGCCGCTCCAGGCCGAGCTCGTCGAAGGCGTACTCGGACACCAGCCGGACCGCTCGTTGCGCGGTCTCCGGGCCGCCGTCCATCGCCCAGGTGACCAGGCCGACACCCGGAGTAGTCCGCCGTACCTCGACAGTGCCCACCGGGCCGTCGCGCTCGACGTCGAAGGTCACCGCCTGCTGATCCTGCCGCGCCACGCGCAGCGTCAACTCACCATCGGTCAGCGGGGAAACGGCGGTCACCCCGTGAACGCTACCCGGTGTGGCGCAAGTACACCGTTGCCAGGGGTGGGACGGTCAGCTCGGTGCTGGTCTCCATGCCGTGCCAGCTCGGGCCGTCGGCGGTGACGCTGCCGAAGTTGCCGACCCCGGAACCGCCGTACGTGTCGGCGTCGGTGTTCACCGCCTCCTGCCACTGGCCGCCATACGGGAGACCCAGGCGGTAGCCGTAGTGCGGTATGGCGGAGAGGTTCGTGATGCACGCGATCGTCGGTTCGCCCTCGTCGCCGTACCGGACGAAGGAGAACACGTTGTTGCCGGCGTCGTTGGCGTCGATCCAGGTGAACTTCTCCGGCGCGTGGTCGGTCCGCCACAGCGCCGCGGTCTCGCGGTAGACGCCGTTCAGGTCGCGGACCAGCTGCTGCAGGCCGCGGTGGTCGGCGTGGTCCAGCAGCCACCAGTCGAGCTCGCCCTTCTCGGACCACTCCGACTCCTGGCCGAACTCGCAGCCCATGAACAGCAGCTGCTTGCCCGGGTGCGCCCACATCATCGCCAGGTACGCGCGCAGGTTCGCCAGCTGCTGCCAGCGGTCGCCGGGCATCTTCCGCAGCAGCGAACCCTTGCCGTGCACAACCTCGTCGTGCGACAGCGGGAGCACGAAGTTCTCCGAGTAGGCGTACATCATCGAGAACGTCAGCTCGTGGTGGTGGTACTGCCGGTGGACCGGCTCGTGCTCCAGGTAGCGCAGCGAGTCGTTCATCCAGCCCATGTTCCACTTGAACCCGAAGCCGAGCCCGCCCAGGTGCGTCGCCCGGGTGACGCCGGGCCACGAGGTGGACTCCTCGGCGACGGTGATCACGCCGGGAACCCGCTTGTAGAGCGTCGCGTTCATCTCCTGGAGGAACGACACCGCCTCCAGGTTCTCGCGGCCGCCGTACTGGTTCGGCACCCACTCGCCCTCGTTGCGGGAGTAGTCGAGGTAGAGCATCGACGCGACCGCGTCCACCCGGAGGCCGTCGATGTGGAACTCCTCGGCCCAGTAGATCGCGTTCGCGACCAGGAAGTTGCGCACCTGCGGCCGGCCGAAGTCGAACACCAGCGTGCCCCAGTCCGGCTGCTCGCCGCGCCGCGGGTCCGGGTGTTCGTACAGCGGCGTGCCGTCGAAGCGCGCCAGCGCCCAGGCGTCCTTCGGGAAGTGTGCCGGCACCCAGTCGACGATCACGCCGATCCCGGCCTGGTGCAGCTTGTCGACCAGGTGGCGGAACTCGTCCGGGTCGCCGAACCGCGACGTCGGGGCGAAGTACGACGTCACCTGATAGCCCCACGAACCGCCGAACGGGTGCTCCATCACCGGCATCAGCTCGACGTGGGTGAACCCCATGTCGTTGACGTAGGCAACGAGCTCGTCGGCCAGCTCCCGGTAGGACCTGCCCTTGCGCCAGGAGCCGAGGTGCACCTCGTACACGCTCATCGGCTCGGCGTAGGCGTGTGATGCCGTACGGCGCTCCAGCCACGCGGCGTCGTCCCACTCGTACGACGACTCGTGCACGACGGACGCGTTCGCCGGTGGAGTCTCGGCCAGGTTCGCCATCGGGTCGGCCTTCTGCCGCCAGACGCCGTCGCGCCCGCAGATGTCGAACTTGTACCGCGTGCCCGCGCCGACGCCCGGCACGAACAGCTCCCACACGCCGGAGGAACCCAGCGACCGCAGCGGATGCGCCCGGCCGTCCCAGAAGTTGAAGTCCGCGGTGAGCCGGATGCCTTGCGCATTCGGCGCCCAGACGGCGAACGACGTCCCGGTGACTGTCCCGGACGGGCCGTCGTACCGGCGGACGTGCGCGCCGAGCACGGTCCACAGCTGCTCGTGCCGGCCTTCGCCGATCAGGTGCAGGTCGACCTCGCCGAGCGACGGCAGGTAGCGGTACGGGTCGTCCAGCTCGATCGCCGGTCCGTCGGTGTAGCGCACCTCGAGGCGGTAGTCGGGCACCTTGTCGAGGTCGAGCACGCCGACCCAGACGCCTTCGAACTCGTGCCGGAGCTCCAGCCGCTGGTCGTCGTACAGCACCGACACGGACTGAGCGAACGGGCGCAGCACCCGGACCGTGACACCGCTCTCGCCGAGATGCGGCCCGAGCACCTGGTGAGGATCGTGGAACGTCCCGCCGACCAGTCGCTCCAGCGCGGTCCGATCGACCGGAACCGCTGTCACCACAGGCTTGTCCGCCGCGACCACCGGCTGCTCGAAAGCCTCCACCGCCGGCCCGGCATCCCGCTCACTCGATCCCATGAACCCCATCCTGCCCGATCACTCGGCCATCTACCGAACCCCCGTACCCGTCGATGCCCGACGTACACACAGTCAGCCCGCGAGCGCTGTCCGGACGGTGGGGCGCAGATTTTGGGGGGATTACTGTTCGGCCAACTGCGCGGCCGCGGCCAGCGGGATCGGCAGCCAGGACGGCCGGTTGCGGGCCTCGTACAGCGTCTCGTACACGAGTTTGTCGGCCAGGAACGCGCTCAGCAGCACCCCTTGCTGCCGCGGGTCCGTGCCCGCGACCTCGGCGTACCCGTCGCAGAAGGCCTGCTGGTTCCGGCTCGCCCACTCGGCTGCCCGGTAGGCGATCTGCTGGTCGCCCAGGTGGTCGGCCAGCAGCGACCGGGCCGCGTAGTCGAACGACCGCAGCATCCCGGAGATGTCCTTGATCGGGGTGTCCAGCGCCCGCCGCTCGACCAGCGACTTGGCCGGCTCACCCTCGAAGTCGATCAGCTTCCAGCCGTCGATCGTGCGCAGTACCTGGCCCAGGTGGAAGTCACCGTGGATCCGCTGCACCGTGACCGGCTGGTCGTACGCCGCGAGCGCGTCGAACGCCCGGGTCAGACCGGGCGCGTACGGCGCCAGCTGGGGGATCGCCGCGGCCGCCGCGTCCAGCCGGCGCCGCATCGCCGCAGCGTGCTCGACCAGCTTGGAGGGCTCCCAGACGTCGGTGCCGAGCGCCTTGGCCAGCTCCGAGTGCACCTGCGCCGTGCTCGCGCCGAGCCGGTGCGACTCGGCCGCGAAGTCACCGCCGACCTCCTCGGCGTGCAGGTCCGCCTCGGCGTACAGGTCCCGCACCGACGACATCGCGAACGACCACCCGTCGGTCGCGTTCTTCTGGAACGCCGTCATCATCGCCAACTCACCGGAGTCGGTCCCGCCGCCCGCGCGCGGCCAGCTGCCGCGCGCCGAGCCGAGCACCTCCGGGACGAGCTCCGACCCCGACTCGGTGAGCGCCGACTCGATCTCGACGCCGGGGTTGCTGCCCGGCTCGAGCCGGCGGAACACCTTCAGCAGCGCCACGTCGCCGAACACCAGCGACGTGTTGCTCTGCTCCACCGTCAGCACCAGCGACCGCGAGTCCTCCGGTACGACGGTCGCGTGCTCCGGAGCGTGGACGGGATGGAACTCCAGCCCGTCCAGCTGCCGTCCGTGCGTGAGGCCGTCCAGCCAGTACGGCGTGGCCTCCTTGTCGTGCAGGGCGTCGTACACCCAGACCTCGGTGTCGCCGAGGTCCTGCTCGACCCACTCGCCGACCAGCGCGTGGCCGAGGTTCTCGACCGGTTCGCGGTGGTAGCTGAGCGGCAGCTGGTACACCCGGATCGGGATGTCCGACCCGGGCGGACCGGAACAGTAGACGAATCCGATCCGGACCGCGGGCCAGGCGTCCGCGCCGGACAGCCACACGGAGGCGGCCATCGCGTCGACATGGACGTCGTGTCCCTTCTCACCGAACCACCGCTGGCTCGCGCAGAAGGACTGGACCTGGTCCAGATGGGAAGTCACTACATGCTCTCCTCGTGGTCAGCCGGCTTGTGCACCGGCAGCCGGAACCAGTAGAAACCGTGCGCTCCGAGCGTCAAAAGGTAGGGCAACTCGCCGATGGTCGGGAAGTGCACACCACCGAGCAGCTCGACCGGCTCCACGCCCTGCCACTGGCGCAGGTCCAGCTCGATCGGCTGCGGGAACCTCGACAGGTTGTTCACGCACAGCACCACGTCGTCACCGAACTCGCGGACGTACGACAGCACGCTGGGGTTGGAGCCCCCCAGGTCTGTGAAGGTACCCATGCCGAAACACGGGTGCTGCTTGCGGGTCTGGATCATCCGCCGGGTCCAGTGCAGCAGCGACGAGGCGTTCTCCATCTCGGCCTCGACGTTCACCGCCTGGTAGCCGTAGACCGGGTCCATGATGACCGGCAGGCTGAGCTTGCCCGGTGTCGCGGTGGAGAACGACGCGTTGCGGTCCGGCGACCACTGCATCGGGGTCCGGACGCCGTCGCGGTCGCCGAGCCAGATGTTGTCGCCCATCCCGATCTCGTCGCCGTAGTACAGGATCGGCGAGCCGGGCAGGCTGAGCAGCAGCGCGGTGAACAGCTCCATCTTGTTCACGTCGTTGTCCAGCAGCGGGGCCAGCCGCCGGCGGATGCCGATGTTGGCCTTCATCCGCGGGTCCTGCGCGTACTCGCCCCACATGTAGTCGCGGTCCTCGTCGCTGACCATCTCGAGCGTGAGCTCGTCGTGGTTGCGCAGGAAGATGCCCCACTGGCAGGTGTCCGGGATCTCCGGGGTCTGGGCCAGGATCTCCGAGATCGGGAACCGCGACTCGCGCCGCACTCCCATGAAGATGCGCGGCATCACCGGGAAGTGGAACGCCATCTGGCACTCGTCACCGCCGGACGACCGGTCACCGAAGTACTCCACCACGTCGGCCGGCCACTGGTTCGCCTCGCAGAGCAGGACGCGGTCGGTGTAGTTCGCGTCCACCTCCTTGCGGACCCGTTTGAGGAACTCGTGGGTGCGCGGCAGGTTCTCGCAGTTGGTGCCCTCGGTCTCGAACAGGTACGGCACCGCGTCCAGCCGGAAACCGTCCACGCCGAGGTCGAGCCAGAACTTCAGCGCCTCGATCATCGCGTCGCCGACGGCCGGGTTCTCGAAGTTCAGGTCGGGCTGGTTGGAGTAGAACCGGTGCCAGAAGTACTGGCCGCGGACCGGGTCCCAGGTCCAGTTCGACGACTCGGTGTCGACGAAGATGATCCGGGCGTCGGAGTACTTGTCGTCGGTGTCGGACCACACGTAGAAGTCGCCGTACGGGCCGTCCGGGTCCTCCCGGGACGCCTGGAACCAGGGGTGCTGGTCGGAGGTGTGGTTCATCACGAAGTCGACGATGATCCGGATCCCGCGCGCGTGCGCGGCCTCCATGAACGCGGCGAAGTCGGCGATCGTGCCGACCTCGGGCATCACTCCGGTGTAGTCGGAGATGTCGTAGCCGCCGTCCCGCAGCGGCGACGGGTAGAACGGGGGTAACCAGAGACAGTCCACCCCGAGCCACTCGAGGTAGTCGAGTTTCTCGGTCAGGCCCTGCAGGTCGCCGATGCCGTCGGCGTTCGAGTCCTTGAAGGACCGCACGAGGACCTCGTAGAAGACGGCCCGCTTGAACCACAGCGGGTCACTCTTCGTCAGTCCGTGGTGCTGCTCCGGCAGCATGTCGGTCACGCTCACCTCCATCGGGTGTCTCCAAACCTAGCGGTACTACGGCCTGCCGCCACGGATCGTGGCGGCAGCGTGGGTGGACTTTCCCGGGCGTGCACTCGTCTCCCATACCCCGTCTCGGGGTTCGTAAAAGAAGACCGCACGATATGTCCGGTTGATCGTCCAGGTGATGTGGTGACGCCATGGGGTGGGCGGCGTCCGGCCAGGCGTTGCGCACAGTGTGACGCCCGCCCACCAATACAAGCAAATAGGGGCCTCATCGCCCTATCGCCGGGTGCCGCCGGGGGAGCGGTCAGCGGCGTGATCGCTCGTCGCGATCCCGGCCGCGGCGACTCGTCCCGCGGCGTCCGCCGGAGCGCCCGCCCGCCTTGAACGGGCTGACTGCGCCCTGCGCGTTGGCGACCCCTTCGTTCACCTGCTCCGGCGTCAACTCGAGCCGCTTCCCCGACTTCCCGGTCCCGAACAGGTCCTCGGGGCTGACGCCGGCTTGTTTGGCGATACTGCGCATCGTTCCCGGCTTCAGGTCCTTGCCGCCGTGGTTCGGAACGACAACCGTCCGGCGGTCCCGGCGGAACACCACGTGGCTGCCCTTCTGCCTGACCGGATCGAAGCCGACGTTCTGGAGGTCCTTGGCGACCTCCCGGTACGGCTTCGGCTTCCAGCCGTCCGGCATCAGTCCACCTCGACGGTGACGACCAGCTCTTCCGGTACGCCGACCTCCTCGACCAGGACGGCGACGGCTTCGCGCAGGTCCTCGATCGCCTCCTCCCGGGTGTCGCCCTCGCCGTTGGCGAACGCGTCCGGGGTCAGGGCCGCTGCTGCGCTCCAGCCTCCGGTCTCGTCCTGCTCGACGGTGTACGGAACGTGGATCTGGCGCTTCACTGTGGCCTACTCCTGGGGCGCGGGTCCGCCGACTTGCGGGGGCGGCGGGTGTACTTGGTGAAGCCGGCGCGTTCGGCGTCGGACTCGGAGCGGAACCAGACCTCGGGTTTGGTCCGGCCGTAGTACGGCGAGTCGGGGGTGTGGAACAGCATCGACTGGGCGTTGCCCTTGATGGTGAACCCGTCCGGCGGACCTTGGTGCGGCACCGCGTCGGCCGAGCCCTCACCGTACCGTCCGGGAGGTACTACGTCCTGCACCTGCGGCTCGGTCGCGCCTGTGTCGTCCGCGGGCGCGTCGTCGAACAGGGTCGGCTCGGCCACCCGCTCGGCGTCCATCCGCCGACTGAACGTGGGCTCCGGTTCTCGCCGTCCCTCGGTCACCGGAGCCGCCCTGGTGTCCGGCCTGGTGTCCGGCCTAGTCTCCGGCCTGATATCCGACCGGGTGTCCGACGTGCTGTCCGCGCCGACGCTTGCGCCGACGAGAACCTCTTCCCTCTCCTGCACCGGCTCCTCGGCCACGGCCGGCGGGGCCTGCTCACGCCGTGCCAGCAGGAACCAGGTGATCACCGCGCCGAGCAGGAAGGCGAGCAGGGACCACAGCCAGTTGTGGCGCAGCAGCCAACTCATCAGCGCGCCCCTCTCGAGACCAGGCGGTGCAGCACCCACGCGCTCGCGCTGCCGAGCACGAACGCCCCCAGCAACAGAATCCAGGTCTGTGCGATCAGCCAACTCATGAGGTCCCTTGCAAGGCTCGTAGCTCGGCCCGGCGGTTGGCGATTCGGCCGGCCGGGGTGCTGTTGGAGGCGACCGGGAAGGCCTCGCCGTACCCGTGCGCGAGCAGCCGGCTCTGGGCTACCCCCAGCCGCACGAGCATCGCCTTGAGCGCGGCCGCGCGCCGCTCGGACAGCGGCAGGCTGCTGGCGGGGGAGCCGAGGTTGTCGGTGTGTCCGGCGATCTCGACCCGTGCCATCGGGCACGACTTCAGCAGCGCCGCGGCCTTGACCACGGTCGGCCTGGAGGCACTGTTCACGATCGACGTCCCGGACAGGAAGATGATCGTGTGCTGCCGGCCGAACTCCGACAGCCGGCTCTGGAACGTCCGGCACGCCTCGCTGAGCTCGCTCTTCGGCGGCGCCGGCGTCTGCAGTTGGTCCGCGATCACCGCACCGGGGACCGCCTTCGCCGCCGCCCGCGCGACGGTCGCTTTGGTGGCCTGGTCCGGAACCTTCCCGGTCAGCGTGATCGTGGTGCCGTCGTAGCGCACGGACGCGTCGCCGTTCCCGATCGCGAGCGCGTGGATGAGCGCCCCGAGCGCGGTCGCGTCGGCCAGGCCGGTCGCCGGGTCGATCGTGGTCCGGTCGTCGAACTCGCGGTCCTCGCCGAGCACCTTGTCGACCTGCGCGGCGATCGCGTCCTTGACGGCCTGGTTCTTGACCGCGGCCCGGACCCGGATCGAGTTGTCGGTCCGGCCGACCTCGAACGCCGCGACCGCAGCCTCCTCGGCCGGAGCCTCAGTGGCTGTGGGGGACGGCGTACTGCCCTCGACCCGGACGGCGCGAACGCCCTCGACGCCGGCGACCACTTCCTCGACCAGCGCCGGATCGACCCCGGCCGGTACGGCGACGGTCGCGTCCCGACCGTCCACGTCGACCTCGGCGCCGTTGATCCCGCGCGCCTGCAGCGCCGCGATCGACCGGTCCCGGAGGTCGTCCTCGGTGGTGCCCGCCTGGGCCGGAATGAGCACAGCCGTGAGCAACACGGGTACGGCGAGGGCCGCGAGCAGCCAGACGACGATCGGCCGCCGAACGAGTCCGGGCACTGTTCCTCCGTCGGATGCGGTCAAGAGTGACCGTGCGCGAGGACACTACTCCGCGCGGCGCGCAGTCTGCACGCCTGGTCCAGGGAGCGTCGCGATGATCACGGGATCATTTTTATTCAGGTTTATTCTTTTCTTAACCTGACGTGCTCGATAGTGTGCGGACAGTTCCTCTTCCGCCCCCATGGAGGCACGCACATGTTCTACGACGCGGCGTCGTCGGTCGACGGCGTGGCCGACACCTGGGACACCGGCGCGCTGCGCGGCAACTTCAACCAGCTGCGCAAGCTGAAGCGCGAGTTCCCGAACATCAAGGTGGTCTGGTCGTTCGGCGGCTGGACCTGGTCCGGCGGCTTCACCGAGGCGGCCAAGAACCCGACCGCATTCGCGAACTCCTGCTTCAGCCTGGTCGAGGACCCGCGCTGGGCCGACGTGTTCGACGGGATCGACCAGCGGGATCCCGACCGCCGGGTTCCACAGCGACGCGGCGATCCAGAAGCTGAAGTCGAAGGGCATCCCGGCCTCGAAGCTGCTGCTCGGGATCGGGTTCTACGGCCGCGGTTGGACCGGGGTCACCCAGGCGGCGCCGGGCGGCCGGGCGACCGGCGCGGCGCCGGGGAAGTACGAGGCCGGCATCGAGGACTACAAGCTGATCTCGACCCGCTGCCCGTCGACCGGGACAGTCGGCGGTACGGCGTACGCGTTCTGCAACGGACAGTGGTGGGGCTACGACACCCCCGCCACGATCCGCAGCAAGATGACGTACGCGAACCAGCAGGGACTGGGCGGAGCCTTCTTCTGGGAGCTGTCCGGTGACACATCCAACGGCACCCTGATCACCGCGGTCAAGACCGTCGGCTGACCCTCCCGGTACTGCGTCCGGGTCCGCCGCGCCGTTCCCCGCGGCGGCCCGGGCGCACTCTTGCGTTTGTCCTGTCTCGGACAGGTCGCATTTGTGCCAGCCCAGGGTGCGGGGAATCTCTTGACTTACTTCGCGTCGTAAAAGGTACTTGTGCCTGGCGTTTGACCAGGAGGGGACTCTGATGGAGAGGTCGTCGGACTCGTCGTTGATCATCGGGGTGGCCACGTCCACGGCCGAGCGGGTGCAACTCGTCCGGCTGCTCGGGGGTGCGGAGGCGTTGTTGCTGGTGTCCAGCGCGGACCAGGCGCGGGCGTTCCTCGAGCTGACCGCGCTGGATTCGCCCGCTGGACCCGTCGTACTGACGCCCGCCGTGCTGCCCGGTGCTGAGCATCTTGGTGCCGAGTCGGTGACCGTGACTGCCTCCCTTGCCCAGATCGAGGCAGCGCGCCCGCCGGCGGCCGACGCCGAGCTCTACCTGGACGTGGACCGGCGGGTCGTGCGCTGGAAGGACCGCGAGGTGCCACTGACCCGGCTGGAGCACGACTTCCTGCACTGCCTGGTCGAGGAGCCCGGCCGGGTCTGGACCTACCAGCGCCTGCACCACGCCGTCTGGGGCAACGAGCACCTCGGCCACGGCTCCCACATCCACTCGGTCGTGAAGCGCCTCCGCCAGAAGCTGGCCAACCTGGGCGCCACAGTGACCATCCACGCCGTCCGCGGCGTCGGCTTCCACCTTCTCCCGACCGCGTAGAACCGGCCCCACCCGGAAGATCCGAGTGGGGCCGGCCCTTGGTCCGTCGGCTACCTGATGGACTTCAGTGCGAAGTCCTCGGTGACCGGCTCGCCTACGAGCAGGCGGGTGGTGCGGGTTTGGGGCTTGTAGCCGTCCTTGGCGGCGATCAGGGTGAGCGGGTTGTTGCGACGGTCCAGCCAGTAGGCGTACTTGCCGTCGTCATCGGTGATGAAGGTGTAGGACTGGGCCCACGAGTCGACCTGCACGATCGCCCCCGGGAGCGGAGCCGTGACACCGGTCGAGCTGACGCCCGTGACGGTGCCCTGCAGCTTGCTCCAGGTGGTCGGCGGGGTGACGTTCATCGTCACGCCCACCGGGGCGACCTGGTACGGCGTGTTCTCGCCGATCGTGACCGAGCCGCTGTAGGTACCCGGCTGGTCCACGCTCGCGGTGAGCGTGACCTTGACCGTCGTCGACGCGCCCGGGGCCAGCGTGGCCTCGGTCTTGTCGATGGACAGCCAGCTCACGTCCGCCGACGACTCGGCGCAGTCCTCGAGACCCGGCAGGGCCTCGCTGTCCACCGTGGCGGTGAAGCCACCGGAGGAACCGCCGACCTTGTAGAAGCCGCAGGCCGCGCCACCGCGGTACCGCGGCAGGTTGGCGTTCGGCAGCGCCGACCAGGCGTCGGCCGCCGGGTCGTACGCCATACCGGCGTTGGTCACCGCGCCGGCCTGGACACCGCCGACGACCAGCAGCTTGCCACCGGCGACGGCGTACGACGCCGCCCAGTGGTCAGCCGGGGCCTGGGCGATCGGGGACCAGGCGTTGGTGCCCGGGTCGTAGACGTACGCCGACTTCTCCGAGGTCGAGCCGTCGTTGCCACCGGCGCAGTACAGCTTGCCGTCGATGGCGCCGCAGGACGCGAAGGCGACCGACTTCGGGTAGTTCGGCAGCGTCTCCCAGCTGTTCGCCGTCGCGTCGTACCGCACGACGCTGTTGCTCATCGGGAG
Source organism: Kribbella sp. NPDC050820 (assembly GCF_040653975.1). Classification (NCBI taxonomy): domain Bacteria; kingdom Bacillati; phylum Actinomycetota; class Actinomycetes; order Propionibacteriales; family Kribbellaceae; genus Kribbella; species Kribbella sp. NPDC050820. The sequence goes on along the minus strand of NZ_JBFAHB010000018.1, from coordinate 87,269 downwards.
GCAGCTGGAGGTCGTGCAGCCACCGACGGCGTACAGCTTGCCGTCGACGACAGCCTGACCGGCCGCAGCCCGCGGAGCCGGGTTCGGGGCAACTGCGGTCCAGGCGTTGGCGGCCGGGTCGTACGACCAGGTGTCCGCGGCCGGACCGGAGGCGCCCCAGCCGGAGCTGGCGATGATCTTGCCGCCCACGACGCCGACGGTGATGGCGTTGCGAGCCCCCGGGAGCGGGGCGATCGCGGTCCAGGCGAGCGTGGCCGGGTCGTACACGTAGCTGTTCCCGGTCGACGCACTACCGTTGCCACCGGCAATCGAGTAGATCTTGCCCTCGAGGTTGACCACCCGGTTGTCCATCACGGTCGACGGGTAGTCGGCGATGTCGGTCCACGGAGCCGCGAGCGGCTTCGCGACGGCCGGCGAGCCGGCCATCTTGCCCGACAGCTTGCTGCCGAACGAGGTCGGGACCTCGAGCCGCTGCAGCGGGGCACCGGTGCTGGTCAGCACCTGGGTCTTGCTGGTGGTGGTGCCGTTCGCGTTCTGCAGCACGAAGCCGCCGTCACGCTCACCGAACTTCACCTCGACCGGCGCACCGCCGGTGTTGGTCACGGTGAACGACTTGGTCACCTTGCCGGTGGGCAGCTTCAGGTTGCCGGAGACGCTGCCCGGGGTGACGGACAGCTTGCCGGCCGCCAACGTGTAGTCGGCTGCCGTGGTCCAGTCGGCCTCCACGTTCACGCTCTGCTGCGAGCTGACGTAGTTGCCGGCCTTCGCGGTGAAGCCCTGCGCGCCGGACTCCGAGGAGTACAGCCAGTAGAAGCCGTCGGCCAGGCCGGTGTCCTCCGGCGTCGCCACGGTGGTGGCGGTCTCCGCGGCGTTGCCGTCGCGGGTGACGACCGCACCGTTCACGGCGCCGTTGGTGTTGGCGTCCTTCACGTTGCCGACGACGATGCCGCCGCCGGTCGGCTCACAGGTGACCTGGCTGCCGATCAGCACGTTGTCGACGATCCACCACCACTCGTACTGCGCGTTGTAGTAGTGGAACCGGACCTGTACGGCGGACTGGCCGGCCGCCTGCGGGATCGCGATCTCCTTGACACCGCGGACGTCCGCGGCCTGCGCGAGCACGGTGGTCCAGGTGGCGCCGCCGTCGATCGACAGGTCGACGTCGGCCTTCTCGCCACCGAGGTAGTTCAGGTCCTGGTTGAACCGGATCACCGGAGCGGTGACCGAGGTCAGGTCCACGACCGGGCTGACCAGCGAGGTGTCCTGCTGGCCACCACCGCCGTACTCGTCGCTGTCGATGATCGCGAACTTGCCGCCACCGCCGGACAGGTTGCCCCGGTTGCCCGGGTCGTCGAACTTCCAGACCTGGCCGTTGCCCTTGTTGTCGACGACGGTCCAGCCACTCGGCGCGGCGCCGGACTCGAACCTCTCGTAGACGCCGTCGGAGCCGTACCTGTAGCCGGGCGCCGTGCTGCAGGCGTCGGTGCGGACCGGGACCGCGATGTTCTTGGTCAGGTTGCCGGTGCCGACCGTGATCGGCTCACTGACCGTCTGGTACCCCGGGTACTGCGCCACGACCTTCAGCGTGTACGCCGCGCTGGACGGCACCTGCAGGCTGAACCGGCCGTTGGTCGGGGTGGTGTAGTCGAACACGCCGCCCGGACCCTCGACGCTCACCTTCGCGTACAGCGGCCAGCCGTGGCCGGAGCCGTCCGAGATGGTGCCGCCGACGTTGACCTGCGGAGCGCTCGCGAGGGCGTAGTTCTTCGTGGTGGTGGCGCCGGTGGTGATCGTGGCGGTGTCGGTCTGGGTCACGTACCCGAACGACGCCACGGTCAGGTTGTAGCTGCCGGCCGGCAGGACCGACGAGAAGGCGCCGGTGCTGCTGGTGGTGAGGACGCGGTCGGGCTGGCCGTCGGCCTTCACCGTCACGCTCGCGCCGGCCAGCGGGGAGCCGCCGGTCGCCGCGGTCACCGTGCCGGCCAGGGTGCCGGTGTCACCGATCGGAGCGCCGTTCAGCAGAGCCAGCGCGTCCAGACGGCCCTGGCCGTAGACGTTGTTGTTCTCCGCCGTACCACCGCACTGGGCGTCGGCCTTGTCGATCGCGGTGCTGTTCAGCAGCGCGCGGGTCGCGTCGACGTCACTCTTCAGCGCCGGCGCGGCCGACCACAGCAGCGCGACGGCGCCCGCGAGGTGCGGGGTGGCCATCGACGTGCCGTTGAAGTTGCCGTAGGTGCTGCCCGGCAGGCTGGACCGGACGTTCACACCCGGGGCCGAGATGTTCGGCTTGATCGTGTTGTTCTGGCCGACACCACGGCCGGAGAACGACGCGATGTTGTTGTTGATGTCGTAGGCCCCGACCGAGTAGTTGCTGGCCAGGGAGCCCGGTGACCCGCTGCTCTGGCAGCCGAGCGAACCGCTGTTGCCGTTCGCCCACGCGCCGAAGATGCCGGACGCCTTCCAGGCATTGGTGATGTCCTCCATGAACGGGTCGTTGGAGGGCAGCTGCGAACCCCACGAGTTGTTGATGATGTCCGGCCGCTTGCTGGCGTCCGGGTTCTGCCCGTTGAGGTCGGTCGGCTCGAGCATCCACTGACCGGAGTTGATCAGGGCCGCGTCGCTCGGGCAGCAGCCGTTCGCGGCGATCCACTTGACCGCCGGCGCGACGCCGATCTGGTTGCCCGCGCCGTCGTCGCCGACCATGGTGCCCATCGTGTGGGTGCCGTGGCCGTTGCCGTCGGACGGTGCGGTCGGCGAGGTGCCGGCCGCGTCGAACCAGTTGTAGTTGTGGTCGAACGTCCCGTCGGCGTTCTTGCCGCGGTAGCTGTTCACCAGCGCCGGGTGGTCGTACTGCACCCCGGTGTCGATGTTGGCGATGACGATGCCCGCGCCCTTGTCGCCGTACTGCGACCAGACGTCGTCGGCGTTGATGTTGGCGATACCCCACTCGAGCGCGTTGATCTCGTGGTTCTGCTCGCCCGGCGTGACCGGCGGCACCTCGATCGCGACCGGGTTGTACAGCCCCTCGACCTCGGCGTGGCCGGCCAGCTTCTGGGCCAGCTCGAGCGTGCCGCTGTTGATCCGGATCGCGTTGGTGCCCCAGAACGCCTGGTACTTGACCTTCTGCGCGTCCAGTTCGGCGCGCACCTTGACCTGGCTGTCGGCCGCGGTCTTCCTCAGCGCCGCCGCGACTGCGGTGCCGCGCTCGTTCCAGTCGGTGATCCGGCTGGCGGCGGTCAGGTCGGCCTTGGCGGCGAACCGGACCCAGTAGTCGGTCGCGGCCTTCGCGTCCTTGCCGTCCAGCTTGGCCATCAGGTCCGGCTTGATCTTGCTCGCCGCCTGCTCGGGCTTGGTGGGCGGTGCGGCCTGGGCCTGGCCGGCGGCGGCCATCCCGGTCGCGACGACGGCCACCGTCGCCAGGGCGCCGACCAGGGATCTGGCCAGGCCCCTTCTTCGTTGATGTGACATCTCTGCAGCCCCTCACTCGTAACGACCCCGAGTCGACTCCCCCGAGTCATCTGGTGCAGAGGTGCAGGCCGCGGTCCGCACGGGCGGTTGGTCCGTGGCGCGAACGCTGCGTGCCCCCCAGGTCGCGGCATGTGACACCGCGAGCCTGACGTGGACCTTATGTGTCAGAACAACGTGGTAACAAGCACACTTCGTAAGCAAGATGTGACTAACCGTCGCACCGATCCAGGCAAAGTAGTCAAAGGTTGGCAGTTCGTTGACGATCCAAGGCAGAGGTTGACATCGTGATCAGATGGTCACCGCCCGTGTCCCCGCCCCAGCGGACGTCGATCTGACCACGTCCGACCGGAAGGCTTTCCCACTGCTGATCGCGGTGGCGGCCTCACCGGAAGACCGTGTCCGGCTCGCCGAACGTGTCGACGACGTCGCGCCGCTGCTCCTCGTGTCCAGCCTGGACGAACTGCGCCGGCTGCTGGTCCCCGGCCGGCAACCACCGCCCGCCCCCGAACAGCCCGAGCCGCCCGAGCCCGTCGAGGTCGACGCGACGTCCGCGAAGGCGACCGACGGCGACCCCGACGCCGACGTGCTGACCATCGACCGGCTGCGCGCGGTCGCCCAGTGGCGCGACCGCGAGGTCCAGCTCACCGAGCTCGAGCACGACCTGCTCAGCCGGCTGATGTCGGCGCCGCTACGGGTCTGGACGTACGACGCCCTGCACCAGACCGTCTGGCGAAACCGCCACCTGCGCGGCACCGCCGACATCCACTCGGTGGTGAAGCGGCTGCGCCGCAAACTCGACGACCTCGGCACCACGGTCACCATCGACGCGGTCCGCGGGATCGGGTTCCGGCTCACCGATCACCAACGGCCGGCGATCACCAACCTGCGGGCGGGGTAGTTTCAGCAGCTGTGACGTTCTCAGCGCTGAGCCACCTCGAATGCCCGCGGTGCGGGACCGTGCGCGACGCCGATCAGGTGATCGGGCTGTGCCCGTGCGGATCACCGTTGCTGGCGCGGTACGACGTACGTGCGGTGACGCTGACCAAGGACGAGCTGGCCGCGCGGCCGCCGGATCTGTGGCGGTACCACGAACTGTTGCCGGTGCGGGCGCCGGAGAACGTGGTGACCCTGGGGGAGGGGATGACGCCGCTGCTGCCGCTGCCGCGGTACGGGCGCGAGGTCGGGGTCGACCGGCTGCTGATGAAGGACGAGGGACTGATCCCGACCGGCACCTTCAAGGCCCGTGGCGCGGCGGTCGGCGTGTCTCGCGCGTACGAGGTCGGCGTACGGCGGATCGCGATGCCGACCAACGGGAACGCGGGGTCGTCGTGGGCCGCGTACGCCGCCCGCGCCGGGATGGAGGCGTTGATCGCGATGCCGGTCGCGGCTCCGGAGATCTGCCGGCGCGAGGTGAAGGTGGTCGGCGCGCGGCTGCACCTGGTCGACGGGCTGATCGGCGACGCGGCGGCGTACATCCGCGAGCAGGAGGGGTACTTCGACGTCTCGACGCTGAAGGAGCCCTACCGGATCGAGGGCAAGAAGACGATGGGCCTCGAGATCGCCGAGCAGCTCGGCTGGCGGATGCCCGACGTGATCCTTTACCCGACCGGTGGCGGGGTCGGCATCATCGGGATCTGGAAGGCGCTGGTCGAGCTTCGCGAGCTCGGCTGGGTCGACGGGCCGTTGCCGCGACTGGTCGCCGTACAGTCGACCGGCTGTGCGCCGATCGTGCAGGCGTACGAGAAGGGCCTGCCCGAGAGCGAGCCGTGGCCGGACGCCCAAACCATTGCCTTCGGCATCACGGTCCCGAAGGCGCTCGGCGATTTCCTCGTCCTGCAAGCGATCGCGGACACCGACGGCTGCGCCGTTGCCGTCGACGACGAATCCATCCTGGCCGAACAACACCTGCTCGCCCGCCTGGAAGGCACCTTCATCTGCCCCGAAGGCGCTGCCACCTTCGCCGCCGTACGCCGCCTCCGCGACTCCAACTGGATCCACCCCGACGACCAGGTAGTCGCCCTCAACACCGGCCTCGGCCTCAAATACCCAGAAACCGTCCCGCTCTGATCCAGCCCCGCGCATGTGGTCGGTCCCACGTCCCGGCGTGAGCCGGAGCAGGATCCACCCCGTCCTCCGGCGGGTCTCCGCGGGTATCCGATCCAGAACCGACATCCTCGCCCCCTTGTTGTGGGGGCGAGGATCTCACGCCGCGGGTCAGGTTGGGATCCGCGCCGCGCCTCTGTTCATTCCGCAGTCCGTCGGCTCTCGCGGGGAGGTCGGCTCGCGGCACACCGCAGTCCCATGCGCCCGTCAGTTCAGTTGACTCGGCGAAGGCGCCGGCCGCGCCGTCGAGCGCGAGCGACAGCTCGCAACTCGCCGCGTGGGTCAGGCCTGGCCGCGGCGGACGGCGAGGATGTGGGCTGGTTCGCCGTTGGGGTCGAGTTTGATGTAGTTCTGCTGGCCCCAGCGCCAGGTGGCTCCGCTGATCTCGTCGTACACGGTGAAGGTGTCCTCGGGGCGCATGCCGAGTGCGGCCATGTCGAGGTGGACCATCGACTCGCGGACCGAGTGCGGGTCGGTGTTCACCACGACGATGAGTGTGTCGCTGTGCCCGTCCGGCGCGGTGATCCGCTTCGAGTAGCACATGATCGCCTCGTCCTCGACCGTGTGCAGCGACAGGTTGCGCAGCTGCTGCAGGGCGGGGTGGCGCCGGCGGATGTTGTTCAGCAGGGTCAGGTACGGCGCCAGCGTGCGCCCCTCGGCGGCAGCGGCGTCCCAGTCCCGCGGGCGGAGCTGGAACTTCTCGGTGTCCAAGTACTCCTCCGAGCCCGGCCGCAGCGCGACGTGCTCGAACAGCTCGTACCCGGCGTACACACCCCAGGTCGGTGACGAGGTCGCCGCGATCGCCGCCCGGATCTTGAACGCGCCCGGGCCGCCGTACTGCAGGTAGGCGGTGAGGATGTCGGGCGTGTTGACGAAGAAGTTCGGCCGCAGGAAGTGCGCGGTCTCCTGGGTCAGCTCCTGCAGGTACTCCTCCAGCTCCCACTTCTCGTTGCGCCAGGTGAAGTAGGTGTAGGACTGGTGGAAGCCGACCTTGGCCAGCTCGCGCATCATCGGCCGCCGGGTGAACGCCTCGGACAGGAACACCACGTCCGGGTCGGTCTTGCGGATCTCACCGAGCAGGTACTCCCAGAAGTTGACCGGCTTGGTGTGCGGGTTGTCGACCCGGAACACGGTCACCCCGTGCGAGATCCACAGCTTGACGATCCGCAGCACCTCGGCGTAGATGCCCTCGGGGTCGTTGTCGAAGTTGATCGGGTAGATGTCCTGGTACTTCTTCGGCGGGTTCTCGGCGTACGCGATCGAGCCGTCCGCGCGGACGCTGAACCACTTCGGGTGCTCCTTCACCCACGGGTGGTCCGGTGACGCCTGCAGTGCCAGGTCGATGGCGACCTCGAGCCCGACCTCGCGGGCCCGGCCGACGAAGTACGCGAAGTCCTCGAAGGTGCCGAGCTCGGGGTGGATCGCGTCGTGGCCGCCGTCCTCGGAGCCGATCGCCCACGGCGAGCCGGGGTCACCCGGCTTCGGGTCGAGGGTGTTGTTCGGGCCCTTGCGGAACGAGTGGCCGATCGGGTGGATCGGCGGCACGTAGAGGATGTCGAAGCCCATCCCCGCGACCGCGTCCAACCGCTTGGCGGCGGTCCGGAACGTGCCGGACTTCCACTGCCCGGTCTCCTCGTCGTACGACGCTCCCTCCGACCGCGGGAAGAACTCGTACCAGCTGCCGAAGAGCGCGCGCTGCCGGTCGACCCACACCGGGAAAGTCTCCGACGAGGTGATCAGCTCACGCACCGGGTAGCGCCCGAGCGCGGACCGGACCTGCGGCGAGATGCCCGCGGCCAGCCGCGCCTCGGGCGGCAACGCGCCGTTGGCCAGCGCCTGCGCGGCGTCGCCCAGCGTGGCCCGGTCGGCACGTACGGCGGGGGGCACGCCGGCGGCCGCGCGGTCGAAGAACGCGGCGCCCTCGGCGAACATCAGGTCGACGTCCAGGCCGGCCGGCACCTTGATCTCGGCGTTGTGCCGCCAGGTCCCGTACGGGTCGCTCCAGCCCTCGACCGCGAACGTCCACGCGCCCTGCTCCTGCAGCGTCACGTCGACGGTCCAGCGGTCGCTGCCCTGACCGACCGGGGTCATCAGCATCCGTCTGGTCTGCCCACCCGGCGAGGTCAGCACGACGTTCGCGTTCACCGCGTCATGGCCTTCGCGGAAGACCGTTGCCGCGATGGTGAAGGTCTCGCCGACCGCTGCCTTGGCCGGATACGCTCCGGCGTCGACGGTCGGGGTGACGTCGGTGATCGGGATGCGCCCAGTCATGGCGTAGACGAACCTTCCCTGGCTCAAATCAAGATCCGCCGGATTGCGGATTCGGCGGATGCGGACGATATCTGGACAACTTCAGGACTGACGTTAGCGGTTCCCACCGACGACTGGTTACATGTCGTGGTCACGGTTCGGTCCACAGCGTGGACCCCAGGTGACCGAGGGCTGGAAAAGTCTCTGCAAAATCTTGCCTGCGTTGCAAGATCGATGCATCCCGAGGGTGCCTCGCACCGCAAGGGCCGGTACGGTGTCCCGGTGCGAGCGATACGACGATTCTCCGTCCGCCCTGTCCTGCCCGAGCCGCTGACCGGGTTGGGCACCCTGGTGAACAACCTCCGCTGGGCCTGGCACCCGGAGACGCAGGACGTCTTCGAGGCCGTCGACCCGCAGCTGTGGCGGAGCACCGGCGGTGACCCGGTCAAGCTTCTCGGTGAGGTCCCGGCGGCCCGGCTCGACGAGCTGGCCAACGACCACGCCTTCCTGCGCCGGCTGGAGCTGGCCGTAGCCGACCTGAACGGCTACGTGACCGACGACCGCTGGTTCCAGACCGAAGCCGGCTCCCCGGTCAGCTCGGTGGCCTACTTCTCCCCGGAGTTCGGCATCACCCACGTGCTGCCGCAGTACTCCGGCGGTCTCGGCATCCTGGCCGGTGACCACCTCAAGGCGGCCAGCGACCTCGCCGTACCGCTGATCGGTGTCGGCCTCCTGTACCGGCACGGGTACTTCGCCCAGTCGCTGAACCGCGAGGGCTGGCAGCAGGAGCGGTACCCGCTGGTCGACCCGGACGGGCTGCCGATCAGCCTGCTCCGCGACGGCGACGCACCGGCCACCGTCACCCTGACGCTGCCCGGCAACCGTGAGCTCCGCGCGCAGATCTGGGTCGCCCAGGTCGGCCGCGTGCCGCTGCTGATGCTCGACTCCGACATGGAGGAGAACGAGCCCGCCGAGCGCGAGGTGACCGACCGGCTGTACGGGGGCACGACCGAGCACCGGCTGCTCCAGGAGCTGCTCCTCGGCGTCGGCGGTGTCCGCGCCGTCCGCACCTTCTGCCGGATCTCCGGCCACCCGGCGCCCGAGGTGTTCCACACCAACGAGGGCCACGCCGGCTTCCTCGGCATCGAGCGGATCCGCGAGCTCGCCGCCAACGAGGGCCTCGACTTCGACACCGCGCTCGAGGTGGCCCGCGGCGGCACCGTGTTCACCACCCACACCCCGGTGCCGGCCGGGATCGACAGGTTCCCGGTCGAGCTGATCCAGCAGCACTTCTCGCCGGACGCGTTCGGCGAAGGGGTCCCGATCGAGCGGATCCTCGAGCTCGGGGCCGAGGACTTCGAGGGCGGCGACTCCGGCGTCTTCAACATGGCGATCATGGGTCTGCGGCTCGCCCAGCGCGCCAACGGCGTGTCCAAGCTCCACGGCGTGGTCAGCCGGGGGATGTTCGCCGGACTGTGGCCGAGCTTCGACGCGTCCGACGTACCGATCACCTCGATCACGAACGGCGTGCACGCGCCGACGTGGGTGGCGCGGGAGATCAATGACCTCACGCTGGCGACCACCGACACCGCGGACACCGACGGGATCTTCGCCGGTCTGGACAAGACCACCGACGCGCAGATCTGGGAGACCAAGCGGCTGCTGCGGCAGCGGTTCATCGACGACACCCGGGCCCGGGTCCGGCAGTCCTGGCTGAACCGTGGCGCCTCCGAGGCCGAGCTCGGCTGGGTCGACTCGATCCTCGACCCGGACGTCCTGACCGTCGGGTTCGCCCGGCGCGTTCCGTCGTACAAGCGGCTGACGCTGATGCTGAGCGACCCGGCCCGGCTGAAGGCGCTGCTGACGCACCCCGAGCGGCCGATCCAGATCGTCATCGCGGGCAAGGCGCACCCGCACGACGAGGGCGGCAAGAAGCTCATCCAGGAGATGGTCCGGTTCGCCGACGACCCGGAGGTCCGGCACCGGATCGTGTTCGTCCCCGACTACGACATCGCGCTGGCGCAGCCGATGTACCCGGGCTGCGACGTCTGGCTGAACAACCCGCTCCGCCCGTACGAGGCGTGCGGCACGTCCGGCATGAAGGCCGCGCTGAACGGCGCGCTCAACCTGTCCATTCGCGACGGGTGGTGGGACGAGTGGTACGACGACGAGTTCGGCTGGGCGATCCCGTCCGCCGAGGGCATCGAGGACACCGACCGGCGTGACGACCTCGAGGCGCACGCGCTGTACGACCTGATCGAGAAGCAGGTCGCGCCGCGGTTCTACGACGGCGACGTGCCGAGCCGCTGGATCGAGATGCTGCGGCACACGATCAAGGAGCTCGGCCCGAAGGTGCTCGCCACCCGGATGGTCCGCGACTACGTCGAGCGGCTGTACGTCCCGTCCGCGCTGTCCTCGCGCTCTCTCAACGCGACGTACGACGGTGCGCGCGAGCTGGCCGCGTGGAAGAAGAAGGTCCGGGCGGCCTGGCCGCAGATCCGCGTCGACCACGTGGAGCTGCAGGGCCTGGGCGACGTACCGCAGCTTGGAACGACCGTCGGGATCCGCGCCTTCGCGGCGCTGGGCGACCTCGCGCCGGCGGACATCGACGTCGAGGTGATGCACGGTCGCGTCGACTCCAACGACGAGATCAAGGAGCCGGTCCGGGCGTCGCTGTCGCTGGCGGAGACGTACGACGGCAACCGGCACCGCTACGAAGGCGAGCTGAAGCTCGACCGCACCGGCCCCTTCGGCTACACCGTCCGCGTCGTCCCGAAGCACAAGGGACTGGCCAGCCCGGCCGAACTTGGCCTCGCCGCCGGCCCCTCCGACCCGGAGGACCCGTCCACCCCGGACCTGCCTGCCGGCTCCGAGTTCTAACACCCAGGCCCCGCCTGCCTCACCAGGCGGGGCCTACTACTTTCCCACGCACGTCCTTCCCAGGCGCCGCTACGCCCGCTCCTACGTCGCGTGCTCGCGCCTGCTGCACTGTGACGAGCAGGCGCGCGGCTTGGGGGACCGGCTCGTCCGCGTACGTCGCAAAGGAGGCACGGCCCCGAAGCCGTTTGCTTCGGGGCCGTCGTCGTACTAGGTGTGCTCGTTACCGGCGGTTCTTCTTGCGTAGTAGGCCCCAGGGTTTGAAGACCGAGAGGACTATTGCGAACATCAGCAACGTCGGCGAGACGATCGGGGGATAGATCATGTCGCCGAGGGGGATGCCGACGTCTCCTGCTTCGGCGCGGTCGGCGATCTCAGCTACGCCTGGGCGGAGTGAGAGCAGGACCAGGCTGCTCAGGAGCAGGTTGAGGAACAGCTTCACCACGACCCACCAATACTTCGTCAGGCCGTACTTGCCGCCAACTGCCAGCAGCACCCCGGTCACGAGGCAGGTCATGCCGGACACCGTCATCGGCCAGACCGTCACCAGTTCCAGCACCCGGAAGCACAGGATCTTCGTGCTCTCGCTGTCGGTACCGAGGGCGGTGAAGGTCAGGACTGCCATCACCACATCGATGCCCAGCCAGGAGCCGACGGACGCGATGTGCAGTACCAGCACGGCCTTCCGGGTCCTGCCGCCCAGCCGCCACGGCTGCGCCGCCGTGGTCGAGCCCTGCATTGCCGCGCTACTCATCTCCCTCTCCCGTCAGCTCGGATCACTTACCTAGATCCTGAGCGACGGGCCCACCCCACGCGTCGGCCCGACGGAGACACCCGCCGTACGACGGACGTAGTACTGCCGAAGACTTGCAGTCATCAGACGTGGGATTGAACACCAACCGGAGTGTTTGAACAGGTCACCATCTGTTCCAGCTCCCCAGAAGGTGTTCACACCCCCGGCCGTCGCCCGAGCACACCGTTCCGGCGGTCGCCGGAGCAGTTGGCCCCAACAGTCGCCGCAGTACGACGGACGTCGTACGGCCGAAGGAGTTGCAGCCATCGGGCGTGGGGTTGAACACCTACTGGGGTGTTTGAACAACTCACCAGCTGTTCCAGGTCCCGAAGAGGTGTTCACACCCCCGGCCGTCGGCCGAGCACACTCCCAGCCGTCGCCCGAGCACACCACTCCCGCCGTGGTCCGAGCACACCGCTCCGGCAGTCGCCGGAGCAGTTGACCCCAACGGTCGCCGCAGTACGACGGACGTCGTACCGCCGAAGGAGTTGCAGCCATCAGGCGTGGGATTGAACACCAACTGGGGTGTTTGAACAGGTCACCATCTGTTCCAGCTCCCCAGAAGGTGTTCACACCCCCGGCTGCGGGCCGAGCACACCACTCCGGCCGTGGTCCGAGCACACCACTCCGGCCCGCCCTGGAGCACGTCGTCCCCGGACCACGTTGGCCCCGGCACGTCGGCCCCCGGTGGTCGCCGCAGTACGCCGCCCCGTGCGGTCGGCCGAGTGCGCCGTCTCGTGCGGTTGGCCGGAGTGCGTGGCGCCGGTGGTGGGAGTGCGCCGTCCCGTGCGGTCGGTCGGAGTGCGCCGCCCCGGTGGTCGGAGTGCCCGACCCTGGCGGTCGCCGAGCATGCCGCGCTCGGCGGTCGCGAGTGTGGACTACGCCGCTGGGCGTACTAGGTCTACCCACGTGTGGGGGGCACCGGTGGGGGAGGTTATGTAGGAGCGGCCGGTGGGGTGCAGGTCCGGGTTGGATCGGTAGCGCTCGGCCAGTTCCTTGGTGGCGGTTTCGTCTTCGTTGTCGGAGGCAATCAAGAGGGTGGCGATCTGGTCGGTGAGGGGGATGTCGGCGCCGTCGAGGGTGTCGGTCATCGTGCCCCAGTTGTCCCAGAGCAGGAGCTCGTCGCCTTGGAGGTGGGCGAGTTGGTAGTGGACGTAGTTGCGGATGAACCAGCCGCCGCCGATCGGCGACTCGGGCCCGATGCCGAACAGGGACTCGTCGAGGTCGCCGGAGCGCACCCCGAGCCAGACCTCTGCCGCCGACAGGAACGGCCCGCGTGGCGCCTTCAGGAACGGGCCGCGCGGCATGTCCTGCAGGTCGAACTTGTGGTCGCCGGACGGGTCGAGCTGGGCGTCGATCATCACCCAGCGGTCGCCGATCCAGTACTCGGCGACGACGTGGTCGTGGTGGTAGCCGTCGCGGAAGTAGTCGCCGAACCCGATCCGGCTGCGGGCCGGAATCCCCTTGTGCCGAAGGGCCGACACGGTCAGCAGGGTGAAGTCGCGGCAGCAGCCGACGATCCGGTCGAACGGTTCGCGGGGTTCGGCGAGCGCGGTGCCGTTGCGGTTCTGGTCGGTGGTCAGCATCGACGAGACCCACCGGTGGTCGATCTCGGCGAGCCGCTCGCCGGTGAACTCGATCCCGCCGCCGCGGTAGTGGATCACCAGGTTGCGGACCACAGCGGCGATCCCGGCGACGTCGTCCGGCAAGGCGTCGTACAGGTGCGCGTGCGCACCCGGGTCGCTGTACGGGGTCTGTACGGCGTAGTCCATCAAAGCTCCCTCAGAGAATGGGTTGGGCGATGTCGACGGCCGGCTGGTCGCGTGGAATCAGGTGACAGTCGGGCCGATAGACCTCACGCGGTGGGCCGGCGGTTGCGGCGCGCGACGTACGGACCCAGTCGGTGACCAGGTCGTAGGCGAGCATGATCCGGGGGTACGCGCACTCGTCCATCGTGATCGTGCAGTACGCCTCCCGGTGCGCCGGCTCGACCCGGATCGCGATCGGCCCGGACGGATCCACCAGCCCCTCGAACGGCACGCACACCTCGACGGTCGCCTCGGACTCCGGCGTTACCGGGCCGTGGTAGATCACCCACGACTCGCCGGTCAGCGTCGCGCCGGCGTCGGTGAGGTACCGGCGGATGGTGTCGGTCGAGGTCACGATCACGCCGATCAGCGACTGCTGGTCGGTGTCGTCCCGGATCGTCGCGATCTTCGTCTCCGGTACGGCGCGTGTCAGCACCGGCCGGGGTGACAGACCGGGCGTACCCGATCGCGAGAGGCGGTCCCGGAGGTACTTGAGCGTCGCCCGCCGGGCCGCGGTGGTCGCCTCCTCGGCCGCCCACCACCGGTCCAGGCGGATGAGACCTTCCTCGTCCGATCCCGCGAGTACTTCGGCGATCGTGGTGAGTGGCATGTCCAGCTGCCGCAACACGCTGATCCGGCGCGCCCGCTCGAGCTGCTCCTCGCCGTACAGCCGGTACCCGTTGGTCGGGTCGACCTGCGCGGGTGGCAGCAGCCCGGACACGTCGTACAACCGCAAGGCCTTGTGAGACAGCCCGGTACGGCGGCCGAACTCGCTGATCGTCAACACGCGCCCATCAAACCCCCTGCCCCAGGGGCAAAGTAAAGAAATCCCACCCGTGGGGATGGGGCTAGTGCGGTCTGGTGGGGAAGGCGTGCAGGTCCGGCTCTACCCAGCCGTGTCGGGCAGCGGGGGAGGCGAGCGTGCGGGAGTTGTAGAAGCGGGTCAGGAGGCGTTTGTCGAGTAACCCCGGGTTGCGGGTCAACAACTCGTCGAAGGACTCACCGGGGGACTCGCCCATGTGGTACGCCGTGAGCTCGACCCAAGCGCGGCTGACTGTCGCGTTGTACTTCTGCGGCGCCCCGGCGTACCGCGCCGTCCGCTGGATCCCGTCGCTGATCAGCGAGACCGCGGCAGCAGTCCCACACCGCCGTACGGCGAGCCACGTCAGCTGCACGTGCTCCCGGTGACCGAACCGGTCCGCGCGGGCCATCACCTCACCCATCAACTCGTCGAACTCGCTCATACCGCCCCCAACGCCGTCAGCACCCGTCGTGCCTGCTTCACCGAACCAGCCGGAACCCCAGCCAGCGCCCGCTCTTCCAACTCCGCGGAGGCCTGCTGCACCCGCCCCGCGCTCTCCACACCAACCCGGGTCAGCGAGATCTCCACCGCCCGCCGATCACCCGGCCGCGGCGCTCGCCTGATCTGCCCCTTCTGCTCCAGCCGATCCAGTACGCCGGTCAGCGTCGTCGGCCGCACGCCCGCCGCAGCCCCCAGCTCCGTCACGGTCCGCCCGCGACCGTCGGCCAGGTTCGCCAGCACGTTCGTCTCGGAAGCCGTCAGCCCCAGGTCGGCCAGCTCCGTCCCCAGCACCTGCAACGTCACATGCGTGGCCCGCTGCAGCAAGACCAGCAACAACTCATCTTCCACGGATCCAGATTATCCGGATCCGTAGTATCAGCCAAGCGTGTTTGCCGGCAGAGCAGCGAGCAAGGCGTCGGCGTGCCGGCGGTAGCCGAGGTTGTTGGGGTGGAAGCTGTCCGGGGCAAGCATGCCGCGCCACGGCGGACGAGCATGCCGGGACACCTCCGCAACGGTCAGCCCGCGGCCGGTTGCGGTCGTGCTGATGAACTGGTTGATACCGGTGACGTACGGGCTGCAGACGCCACCCACCCGCCAGAACCGGTCCGGCACCGTCAGGTCCATCATCACCGACGACGACGGCAGCCGGTCGATCACCGACCGCAGATGCGTCCGGAAGCGTCGCGGCGGCGTGGCGAGGATGTCGTTGTTCCCGATCCCACACGTGACCAGATCGGCCCGGAGTCCTTCGATCAGCGGCAGTTGGTCTTCCAGCACATGCCGAGTCTGCGCACCCGACCGCGACAGATTGACGACCCGCCACGGACTGCCCGTCCGACGCAGTGCGTTCAGCACCTGCCCGACGTACCCATGTAAAGGCGACGACGCCCCGAGCCCCTGCGCAGTCGAGTCCCCAAGCACGACCCAGAGCGGCCCTTCGGCCGCGAGCGCCTGCTCGTTCTGCCGCCGCCAGAAGTCCGCGTAGGTCCGCGCCTGCACATCAAGCAGCGCCACCCCGTCGACCCACTTCTGAAACGCATAACGCGAGCGAGTCCGCTCCGCCTCACCCCACCGGGTCACGGCTCGGTGCAGCACGCCGATCGGCGTCGTCCGTTCGCGAACCGGCCCACGTCGCAGAAAAAACATCGGTCCCCCCAGACATGAACAGAAGGTGACCAACGAATGTACTGGAGGAAGGTTAACGACCTGAGCGCCCGTACTAGAGCGCGCGCAGCAGCACCAGGCAGCGAGGGGCGAGCGGGACGGTGGCGCCGGCTTCGACCTCGGTCACCATCGAGTTGCTGGTGTCGAGGACCACCTCGTACGCCGGGGCCCAGGAGGCGTCCGGTACGACGACCTGACGGGTCTCCGGGGTCGCGTTCAGGGCGAGGAGGAACGAGCTGTCGGTCAGCGCGTTGCCGGCGGCGTCGGTGGCGCGGAGGGCATCACCGGCCAGGAACATCCCGATCGTCCGGAGGTTGCCGTCGTACCAGTCGGCCTCGGTCATCTCGCCGCCGTGCGGTGCGATCCAGGACAGGTCCTTGCGGCCGCCGCCTTCCATCACCGGCTGCCCGGAGAAGTAGTGCCACTGCCGCAGCACCGGGTGCGCCGCCCGCAACGCGATCAGCTTCTTCGTCAGCTCGAGATGGTCCGACCAGGCCTCGGGCAACGACCAGTCGAACCAGGAGAGCTCGTTGTCCTGGCAGTACGCGTTGTTGTTGCCGTGCTGCGTCCGGCCGCACTCGTCGCCGGCGGTGAGCATCGGCACGCCGGTCGACAGGATCAGCGTAGACATCAGGTTCGCCATCTGCCGTTTCCGCAACGCGATCACGGCCGGGTCGGCGGTCTCGCCCTCGACGCCACAGTTCCAGGACCGGTTGTCGTCGGTGCCGTCCCGGTTGTCCTCGTGGTTGGCCTCGTTGTGCTTGTGGTCGTAGCTGACCAGGTCGCGCAGCGTGAACCCGTCGTGGGCGGTGACGAAGTTGATCGACGCGTACGGGTAGCGCCCGTCGTCGCCGTACAGGTCGCTGGACCCGGACAGCCGGTAGGCGAGGTCCTTCACGCCGTCGGAGGTGTTCCGCCAGACGTCGCGCACGCTGTCGCGGAACTTGCCGTTCCACTCCGACCACGGGGTGCCGAAGTTGCCGACCTGGTAGCCGAACGGTCCGATGTCCCACGGCTCGGAGATCAGCTTGACCCGGCCGAGCACCGGATCCGCCGCGACCTCGGCCAGAAACGGGTGGTCGATGGTGTCCACCTCGTGCCGCTCGTTGCGGATCAGGGTCACCGCCAGGTCGAACCGGAACCCGTCGACGCCCATCTCCTCGACCCAGTACCGCAGCGAGTCCATCATCAGCCGCCGGACCTGCGGGTGCGAGGTGTCGACCGAGTTGCCGGTGCCGGTCACGTCGTACGTCGTCCCGCCGTGCCCCAACCGGTAGTACGCCCGGTTGTCGATCCCGCGGAAGCTCAGCGTCGGCCCGTCGAAGCCGCCCTCGGCGGTGTGGTTGTAGACCACGTCCAGGATCACTTCGATGCCCGCGGCATGGAACGCGGCCACCATCGCCTTGAACTCCGCGACCTGCTCACCGCGGGAGCCCGACGACGCGTACGGCGCGTGCGGCGCGAAGTACCCCAGGCTGTTGTAACCCCAGTAGTTCGGCAGTCCGCGAGCCGCGATCGCCGGCTCGGTGAGGAAGTGGTGGATCGGCAACAACTCGACCGAGGTGACCCCGAGGTCGGTGAGGTACGCGATCACGGACGGATGCGCGAGTCCGGCATACGTCCCGCGTTGGTGCTCGGGTACGTCGGGATGCCGCTTGGTGAACCCCTTGGTGTGCAGTTCGTAGATGACCGTCTCGCCCCAGTGCACCGGGCGGCTGATCGGGGGCGGCGGCTCCGACTCGGCGACGACCACGCCGACCGGGACGTGGCCGGCGGAGTCTCCGTCGGAGGAGTCGTAGATCAGCGGACTGGAGTAGTCGAGCGATCCGTCGATGGCTCGCGCGTACGGGTCGAGCAGCAGCTTGGACGGGTTGAACCGCAGGCCGTGGGACGGATCGAACGGTCCGTGCACGCGGTAGCCGTACCGTTGCCCATGGCCCACTCCGGGCGCGAAGCCGGTCCAGAACTCACCGGTATGGGCCAGATCAAGGTTCCGCTGGCTGCCGTCGTCGGCGATCAGCGCCAGCTCGACGCGCTCCGCGGCGGGAGCCCACAGCGTGAAGGTCGTGCCATCGGTCTGGACCACTGCCCCCAGGTGGAGCCCGGTGTCGAGAGCACTCGGGGCGGCGGTCGCTTCGGTCACCGGCACATTCTGCACAAGACCTCTCAAAACGGCGCGGGTGTGGGGTGAGTTATCGATAACAATGTTGGTTGTGCTCATGAGAGGGTAGTTGCGAACGACTCTGCGCAATGATACAAACGCACGAACCGTTATTAAGTTACCTGAACCCACCCCCTGCAGGTGACTCGGTGGCCGGCCCAACTCCTGGCCGGCGTCGTTGCCCCCGACATGTTCCCGCTCTCGAGCCGGAGCCGAGGAGAGACACCCGAATGCGATTTTCGTCCAGGCTGGCCGGTGTGCTGGCCGCTGCCGTACTGGCCATCTCGCTGGCCGCCTGTGGGGACAACGGAGGATCCGGTGGCGGGTCCGACGCGAAAGTCCCCGACGACCCGGCGCAGGTGAAGGGGGACATCACCTACGCGATCTGGGACGTCAACCAGCAACCCGCGATGCAGGAGATCGTCAAGGCGTTCAACCAGAAGTACCCGAACGTCAAGGTCTCGATCTCGCTGGCCACCTTCGACCAGTACTTCACCAAGCTGAAGACGCAGGGCTCCTCGGACAACCTGCCCGACGTGTTCTGGATGAACGGCCCGAACTTCCAGCTGTTCGCCGCCAACAAGCAGCTTGCGACCCTGGAGGGCCTGACCTCTGACAAAGACGGGGCCAAGCAGGTCGACCCGGCCAAC
The DNA here is from genome assembly GCF_040653975.1 of Kribbella sp. NPDC050820. Classification (NCBI taxonomy): domain Bacteria; kingdom Bacillati; phylum Actinomycetota; class Actinomycetes; order Propionibacteriales; family Kribbellaceae; genus Kribbella; species Kribbella sp. NPDC050820. The sequence continues at coordinate 68,692 of NZ_JBFAHB010000018.1, read as the reverse complement.
TACCCGAAGGCGCTGAACGAGCTGTACTCGCTGGACGGCAAGCAGTACGGGATTCCGAAGGACTTCGACACGATCGCGCTGTGGTACAACAAGCGCCTGTTCGCCGAGGCCAAGGTGGCCCCGCCGACCGCGGACTGGACCTGGGACGACTACAAGGCCGCCGCGGTCAAGCTGAAGGCCGCGCTCGGCCCGAAGAACATCTGGGCCAGCGGCGACACCCTCGGCACCCAGGCCGACTTCTACCCGGCGATGCTCAGCAACGGCGGCTTCGTGGTCAAGGACGGCAAGTCCGGGTACGGCGACCCGAAGTCGGTCGAGGCGCTGCAGTTCTGGTCCGACATGGTGAAGAACGGCTACACCCCGACGGCCGCGCAGAACGCCGAGACCAAGAGCCAGGACCGGTTCTTCGACGGCAAGGCCGCGATGATGTGGAACGGCAACTGGGTGGTGTCGGCGGCGCTGAAGTCGCCGTACAAGAACGACTTCACTGTGGTGCCGATCCCGAAGGCGCCGACCGGCGAGCGCAAGACGGTGATCCACGGCATCGGCAACGTGATGAGCGCGAAGTCGAAGAACCCGCAGGCGGCGGCCGCGTTCCTGGCCTTCCTCGGCACCAAGGACGCAGCGCTGGTCCAGGCCAAGCTCGGGGCGGCCAACCCGGCCTTCACCGGCACCCAGACCGACTTCGTGAACTCGGCGCCGCAGTACAACCTGAAGACCTACATCGAGGCGGCCGAGCAGTACTCCGAGCCGTACCCGGTGTCCAAGGACACCGCGGTCTGGAACAACCTCGAGATCAACGAGCTCACCCCGGCGATCGGCGGTGACAAACCGATCGCGGACGTCGCCAAGGACGTCGCGACCAAGATGGACGAGGCGCTGGGCAAAGAGCAGTGAGCTCGGCGACCACAACGGACCGCCGGCCCGGGACCAGGAGTCCCGAGCCGGCGGTGAGCCCGCGGCGGCGCCGGTCGGGTGAGGGTGGCTGGCCCTGGGTGTTCGTGCTGCCGACGTTCCTCGGTGTGCTGGTCTTCTACCTGTGGCCGCTGGTGAAGACGCTGTACGACAGCTTCACCGAGACCGGCCCGTTCGGTGGCAGCACCTGGGTCGGCGCGGAGAACTACAGCACCCTGGTCGGGGACGGCGACGTCTACCGGGCGATCCTGAACACCGTCGTCTACACCGCGATCGTGCTGCTCGGCATCCCGCTCGCGGTGCTGTTCGCCAGCCTGCTGAACCGCCCCGGCTTGCGCGGCGCGATGGTCTACCGGACGCTGTTCTTCCTGCCGTACGTCGCGATGCCGACCGCGATCTCGCTGGTCTGGCGGCTGATCTACAACAAGGACTACGGCGTCCTGAACCAGGCGCTCGGCGTGATCGGGATCGACGGCCCGTCGTGGATCACCGAGCCGTGGTTCGCGCTGGTCGCGGTGGCGCTGCTCGGCCTGTGGATGTCGATCGGCTTCAACATGATCGTGCTGTCGGCCGGTCTGAAGGGCATCCCCGGCGAGCTGTACGAGGCGGCGTCGCTGGACGGAGCCGGCTCGGTGCAGCAGTTCCGCTCGATCACCGTGCCGCTGCTGACGCCGTCGATCTTCTTCCTGTCGGTGATCACCACGATCGCCGGGTTCCAGCTGTTCGACCAGTTGTACGCGCTGCTCGGCCCGACGAACCCGGTGATGCCGAAGACGCAGTCGCTGGTCTTCCTGTTCTACGACGCCGCGTTCGTCGACAACGAGCGCGGGTACGGCGCCGCCATCGCGATCCTGATCCTCGCGATCGTCGGCCTGCTGACCGTCGTCCAGTTCCGACTGCAGCGCCGGTGGGTGAACTATGACTAAGGGTGTGAAGGACGAGCGGCTGGGCAACAACAAGGTCGCGCACGTGCTGCTGGCGCTGGGCAGCCTGGTGATGATGTTCCCGTTCCTGTGGCAGCTCAAGATGGCCGTCTCCACGCAGGCCGAGATCCAGGCGATCCCGCCGGACCTGCTGCCGAAGGGCCTGGAGTGGCGCAACTTCACCGAGGTGTTCCAGCGGCTACCGTTCCTGGACCAGTTCTGGGTGTCGGTGGCGGTCACCGTCGGCCGGACCGTCGGGCAGCTGGTGCTGTGCTCGATGGCCGGGTACGCGTTCGCCCGGATGCGGTTCCCGGGCAAGGGCGTGCTGCTGGCGCTGATCCTGTCCATCCTGATGGTGCCCAGCCAGGTCTACCTGATCCCGCAGTACCAGATCATCCAGCAGCTCGGCTGGCTGAACAGCATCCACGGCATCGTTGCCCCCGGCATCTTCAGCGCGTTCGGCACGTTCCTGATGATGCAGTTCTTCCGGTCGATCCCGGTCGAGCTCGAGGAAGCCGCCCGGCTGGACGGCTGCAACCCATGGCAGACCTTCTGGAAGGTCGTGCTGCCGGTCGCCAAGCCGGGGCTGATCTCACTGGCGATCATCACCGTGCTGACCTCGTGGGCGGATCTGCTCTGGCCGCTGGTGGTCACCTCCGCGCCCGAGGAGATGCCGCTCGCGGTCGGCCTGGCTACGCTCAGCGGCTACCAGGGCAGCATCTCGCCCGGTGTGATGATGGCAGCGGCGCTGATGGCGATGGCACCCGTCCTGATCATCTTCGTGCTGCTGCAGCGTCGCGTGGTCGAAGGCATCGCATTCTCCGGACTCAAGTAAGGGACCTCATGTCGGAACAGTTGGCCGATCTGACCGTCGGCCTGATCGGCGCGGGCAACATCGCGCACGTGCACGTGTCGGCCTGGAAGGCACTCGGCGCCCGCGTCCTGGTGCACTCCGAGGCCGGTGCGGCTGAGCTCGCCGAGCAGTACGGGCTGGAGGTGGCGCCGTCGCTCGACAGCGTGCTGCAGCAGGTCGATTTCGTCGACATCGTGACGCCGTCGCCGACGCACAAGGAGATCGCGATGGCCGCGATCAAGGCGGGCCGGAACGTGATCTGCGAGAAGCCGCTGACGCTGACCGCGGCCGACTCGCACGAGGTGATCGCTGCCGCCGCTGCGGCCGGCGTGAAGGTCTACCCGGCCCACGTCGTGCGGTACTTCCCGGCCTACAGCGCGGCGTACGACGCGATCGGCGCCGGCCGGATCGGTGCCGTCGCGGTGGCCCGGTTCTTCCGCCAGGCGTCGTCGCCCGCCGGTGCCGGGTGGTACCGCGACGTGGGCCGCTCCGGCGGCGTGATCATGGACCTGATGGTCCACGACCTCGACCAGGCCCGTTGGCTGTGCGGCGAGGTCACCAGCGTGTACGCCGTACAGAACCCGCCGACCGTGGACGGGATCAGCCCGGTCAACGTGGCCGCGCACGTCACGCTGACCCACGAGAGCGGAGCGATCAGCCACTGTCGCGCGACCTGGGGTGCGACCGGGACCAAGTTCCAGTCCGGCTTCCAGGTCGCGGGGTCGACCGGCGTGCTGAAGTACTCGTCGGACGCCGACTCCGGGTACGCCGAGGAACTGCAGGACGGCGCCGTCGGCGGCGACCTGCTGATCCCCGCGTCGACGCTGGGGGAGAGCCCGTACCTGACGCAGCTTCGTGAGCTCGCGGTGGGGCTGCGCGGTGGGCCGGAGCCCCGGGTGCTCGCGTCCGACGGCGCAACCGCGGTCTATCTGGCCGAGGCGGCCCGCTCGTCCATGGCGACCGGCCGCACCATCGACATGACCACCTTCGACCCCTCGGGAGCAGCGGCATGAAGGTCGCGATCGCCTCGTTCGCGCACACGCACGCCTCGTCGTACGCGTCCTTGCTCGGCGCGATGCCGGACGTCGACGTACTGACGGCGGACCCGGACGGCGCGTCCGCACCGGACGCCGGAGCACGTGGCGCGGAGTTCGCCGAGAAGCACGGTGTCGCGTACGTCGACTCGTACGACGAACTGTTCGACTGGGGACCCGATGCCGTCGTGGTGACCAGCGAGAACGCCTACCACCGTGAGCTGGTCGAGCGGGCCGTGGCCGTCGGCGCGCACGTGCTCTGCGAGAAGCCACTGGCCACCGATGTCGCCGACGGCGAAGCGATGCTGGCCGCGTGCGCCGAGGCCGGGGCGATCCTGATGATCGCCTACCCGGTCCGCTTCGCGCCGTCGTACCTGCGGCTGCGGGCTTCGGTCGAGGCCGGGAGGCTCGGCGACGTGTTCGCCGTACTGGGGACGAACAACGGGAAGATCCCGTACGACCAGCGGCAGTGGTTCACCGACGCCGAGCTGGCCGGTGGGGGAGCGCTGGTCGACCACACCGTGCACTGTGCCGACCTGATCGACGGGCTGACCGGTGGTGCCTCCGCCACGCGGGTCTATGCGGCTGCGAACCACGTCCTGCACCAGGACAAGGGCGTCAAGGTGGAGACCGGTGGCCTGGTCACGATCACCTACGACAACGGGCTGCTGGCAACCATCGACTGCTCCTGGAGCGTGCCGGACAACGGTCCGACCTGGGGTGGCGTGTCGTTGCAGGTGACCGGGACCAACGGGTCGGTGGAGATCGAGCCTTTCCTGCCGCATGTCGGCGGGACAGACGCGTCGGGCGAGGTGTACCTGGCGATCGGGGGCAACCTCGACGAGTCGATGCTGCACACGTTCCTGCACGCGGTCCGCGAGTCGGGCCCGGCAGTGCGGGGTGCGACGCCGGCCGTCGTACCGCAGCCGGATGGTGCGGTCGGCCTGCGGACACTGCAGATCGTGGACGCGGCGCGGCGGTCCGCGGTCTCGGGTCAACCGGTCGATCTGTAGCCTCCCCGCAGTACAAGTGCGCATGGTGGTCCGGTACGGTTCCGGGGATGTGACCGGCGGGTAGGACCCCTCAGGCTGTTAGGAGCGAGACGATGGGCGAGTTCGTCAACCTCACCGTGAGTAACGGTGTCGGCACGATCCGGCTGGACCGGCCGAAGATGAACGCGCTGAACGTCCAGGTCCAGGAGGAGATCCGGGCCGCCGCGCTGGAGGCGACGGCCTCCGACGAGGTCCGCGCGGTGGTGATCTACGGCGGCGAGCGGGTGTTCGCGGCCGGCGCGGACATCAAGGAGATGGCCGACATGTCGTACGCCGACATGGTCAAGCGCTCCGGTCCGCTGCAGTCCTCGCTGTCCGCGGTCGCCGCGATCCCGAAGCCGACGGTCGCGGCCATCACCGGGTACGCCCTGGGTGGTGGCTGCGAGCTGGCGCTGTGCGCGGACTACCGGATCGCCGCGGACGACGCCAAGCTCGGCCAGCCGGAGATCCTGCTCGGCATCATCCCCGGCGCCGGCGGGACGCAGCGGCTGTCCCGGCTGGTCGGCGCGTCCAAGGCCAAGGACCTGATCTACACCGGCCGGTTCGTCGACGCTGCCGAGTCGCTGTCGATCGGCCTGGTCGACAAGGTCGTCCCGGCGGCCGAGGTGTACGACGCGGCGGTTGCCTGGGCGTCGCAGTTCGCCAAGGGCGCCGCGCTCGCACTGCGGGCCGCCAAGGAGGCGATCGACGCCGGGCTCGGGGTCGATCTGCACAGCGGGCTGGAGATCGAGCGGCAGCAGTTCGCCGCGCTGTTCGCGACCGAGGACCGCGCCATCGGGATGAAGTCCTTCGTCGAGAACGGCCCGGGCAAGGCCGAGTTCAAGGGAATCTGATGACCACCTCCGCTGAGAAGCCCGCCGCCACCGCCGAAGAGGTGGAGGCGGCCTGGAACGACAACAAGCTCGCCCAGGTGCTCTACCACGACTGGGAGGCGTCGACGTACGACGAGAAGTGGTCGATCTCGTACGACGAACGCTGTGTCACCTACGCCCGCGACCGGTTCGTCGCGATCGCCGGACGTGACGGCTGGCCGTACGGCAAGACCCTCGAGATCGGCGCCGGCACCGGCTTCTTCACGCTGAACCTCAAGCTGGCGGGCGTTCTCGACGAGGCGCACGTCACCGACCTGTCCCCGGGCATGGTCGAGGCGGCCAAGAAGAACGCGAAGACGCTCGGGTTCGCGATCGAGGGCAAGGTCGCCGACGCCGAGAAGCTGCCGTACGACGACGACACCTTCGACCTCGTCATCGGGCACGCGGTCATCCACCACATCCCTGACGTCGAGCTCGCCTTCCGCGAGATGCTGCGCGTGCTCAAGCCCGGCGGCCGCTTCGTCATCTGCGGTGAACCCACCCGGTACGGCGACTACGTGGCCCGGCGGTTGTCACGCTTCACCTGGTGGGCCACCACGAACCTGACCAAGCTGCCGGCCCTGGCCGAGTGGCGCCGGCCGCAGTCGGAGCTCGACGAGTCGTCCCGGGCCGCCGCGCTGGAGGCTGTGGTCGACCTGCACACGTTCGACCCGGACACGCTGGCCCGGATGGCGACCCGTGCGGGCGCTGCCGACGTACGAACGGTCACCGAGGAGCTGTTGGCGGCCTGGGTCGGGTGGCCGATCCGGACGTTCGAGGCCGCCGTACCGGAGCAGAAGCTCGGGTTCGGGTGGCGGATGTTCGCCTACAAGTCGTGGCTGCAGCTGTCGAAGGTGGACAAGGCGCTGTCGGCCGTCGTGCCCGACGAGCTGTACTACAACGTCTCGATCACAGGTGTCGCGCAGTAGGGTGTTCTGATGCGGTTGCTGACCGCGGCGAATCTGCGCTGGGTGGTGCGCCATCGGGCTTGGACGCCGTACTACCTGAAGCGCTACTGGCGGTTCGCCTGGTTCAAGCTGCGTCACCCCGGCGTGATCACCGAGGGATTCGTCTTCCTGGGCAAGAAGCTGGAGATCGTGGCGCGGCCCGGGCACGGCCGGATCGTGCTCGGCAAGTGGGTGCATCTCGGTGACGAGACCCGGCTGCGCGCGCACGAGGGCACGCTGCGGATCGGCGACAAGGTGGTGTTCGCCCGCGACGTCACGGTGAACTGCTACCTGGACGTCGAGATCGGCGCCTCCACGCTGATCGCGGACTGGACCTACATCTGCGACTTCGACCACAAGACCGAGGACCTGCACCTGCCGATCAAGGACCAGGGCCTGGTGAAGTCGCCGGTCCGGATCGGCCCGGACTGCTGGCTGGCCACGAAGGTCACCGTCACCCGCGGAACCGACATCGGCCGCGGCGTGGTGATCGGCGCGAACAGCGTTGCCCGTGGCAACATTCCTTCGTACGCCGTCGCCGCCGGGGTGCCGGCCGTGGTGGTCGCCGACCGCACCGCCCGGTACGCCGCCGACGCGGCCCGCCGGGCCTACCTGGCCGGGCTGGCCGCGGCGAACGACCGCACCGCGGCCCGGTTGCTCGCCGGCGGCGATCCGGTGCCGCCGAGTAGGAACGGCGTACCGGGGGAAGCTGAGGGTGATGGCGACAGTGCGGCTGGTGAGGGAGTTGACGACGAGGGGTTCTCAAGTTACTCACCAGTCGGGCACTATGTCCCCCACGTTCGGCCGGAGGCCGACCGGTTGACCGTCGGAGAGGAGATCCAGCGTGGCTGACCAGACCCGGAGCGGGCAGCCGGCGCCGTCGCTGCTCGACCAGGCGGCCGCCGACGACTCGATCACCCGGGCGCGCACCCGCGCGGTCGACCCGATGGCGATCGTGACGGAACCCGGCAGCGCTACGTTGGAACAAGCGCTTGAGAGCCCCGAGCCGCCGGTGGCGGTTCGGGACGTGGGCGTGAACCGAAGGCTGGACCCGGAGGTGCAGGCAGTGGACGGCAGGACGGCGGCACCGGCACCGCTCGCGGGCGCCCGGCGCAGGCTGTCGCCCCGCCCGGTCCCGGTCAGCCGGCGCAGGAGACCGCCGGCCACGACCGCGACGGCGGCGGACGAGGAACCGACCCCGGCTGAGGAGATGGACGACGTGGGTACGCACGACGAGAAGGCAGCGGACGCGGAGAAGGCGGTGAAGCCGCCGGCGGACGCAAAGGGCAGCAGTGGCGACGCGGGCGAGGCGAGCGGCCGCGGGTCGACCGCGACGGTGACCAAGCCGGCCCGGCCGAAGACCGCGGCGGAGATCGTCGCCGAGCAGCGGGCCCGGGAGAAGGCCGCGGCCTCGGCCGCCGCCGAGAAGGATGCCGGGGCCAACGATCCGGCGGAGACCGCGGTGACCAAGCCGGTGACGAAGGTTCCGGCCACGTCCGCCGCTTCGTCTGCTTCGGCTCCGGCCAAGACCGGTGCGGCGGGCAACAAAGCGGCTTCCCCTTCGGGTAAGGGCAAGCAGGCGCTGAGCTCGGTGGGCTCCGGAGTGCGGAGGCTGCGGAACCTGATCGCCTCACTGATCTGGCTGGTCGCGGTGCTGGCGGCCGCCGTACTGGCGCTCGGTGCGCTGTTCACGGCCCTGGACCAGACGAACCAGAGCAACGAGATCGTGCGCTGGGTGCTGGAGCGCGGGCACGACCTGGTGGGCCCGTTCAAGGACCTGTTCCGGCTCGAGACCGCGAAGAACACTCTGCTGGTGAACTGGGGGATCGCGGCGCTGGTCTACCTGATCGCCGGCAAGATCATCGAACGGTTCGTTCGCCCCTAGGGTTCGCGACGAGGATCAGATCGAGAGATTCGTCCAGGTCTCCTGGGCGAATCTCGAAGTCTTCGTGCCGCGTGCCGGTCACCAGTTGCCGCAGCTCCGGTGCCCAGTCGTCGTGCTCGGTGGCCAGTTGCGCGTCGACGCACGGGCCGTGCTGCTGCTCCCACTCGCGCAACGTGGCGCCGTGGTGAAGTCCGAGCGCGTGCGTGATCTCGAAGTGCGGCTCGAGCAGTTCGGTGAACTCTGCGGCCGTCAGTTCGCGGGTGTGGTACCAGTTCCCGCTCGGGAACGTCAGGCGATTCGGCGTACTGAGCACCAGGACGCCGTCCGGCTGGAGGATGCGCGCGCACTCCGCGATGAACCGCGGCTGCTCCCACAGGTGCTCGATCGTCTGCAGTGACGTGATGAAGCCGAAGGTCGCGTCGGCGAAGCCGGTCTGGACGAGGTTGCCCTGCACCACATTGATCTGTGGATAAACGCGGCGGACGTGCCGAAGGGTCGTATCTTCATAGTCGAGACCGGTCACGGAGTCCGCGCCCGCCAGGCGGAGCAGCTCCGCGCCGTACCCCTCGCCGCAGCCGGCGTCGAGGACGCGGCCGGTCCTGTTCGATGACAGGTTGGCCGTGATCCAGCGGTAGGCGGCGTCGTGGCGCGCGAACCAGTAGTTCTCGTGCCAGATCCCGGGCGCTGTTCTCTCGCCGGTGAGCGGTAACGTCTCGGTCACCTGAGTCAGCCTAGTGCGCGGTTCGGTGGGTGTTCGGTGTGTGTTCCGACATCACACCCGTGTCCACTTGTCCTGTGCCCCGCGGCTCGGATAAGCACGGTGTGATGGGACTCGCACGGGAGAATGTTTCTCGTGAGTAACATCCGTGGCAGGCTTGGGAGAGACCGTTAACCAGAAGGGGTCCCACACGCTATGAAGATCGTCGTCTGCGCGAAGTTCGTGCCGGATGCCACCGCGGACCGCCGCTTCCGCCCGGAGGACAACACGGTGGACCGCGCCGGTGTCGACGGGCTGCTGTCCGAGCTGGACGAATATGCCGTCGAGACCGCGCTGACCGTGAAAGAGGCCGGCGACGCCGAGGTGACCGTGCTGACCGTCGGGCCGGAGCAGGCCGCCGACGCGGTCAAGAAGGGGCTGCAGATGGGCGCCGACGCCGGTGTCCACGTGCTCGACGACGCGATCCACGGTTCGGACGCGGTGGCCACCTCGCTGATCCTGTCCAAGGCGCTGGCCAAGCTCGAGGCCGACCTGGTCGTGTTCGGGATGGGCTCGACCGACGGTTCGATGGGTGTGGTGCCGGCGATGGTGTCGGAGCGGCTCGGGCTGGCGGCCGTGACGCTGGGCTCCGAGGTCACCGTCGACGGTCAGACCGTGCGGATCCGCCGCGACGGCGACACCGCGAGCGACACGATCGAGGGCACGCTGCCGCTGGTCCTTTCGGTCTCGGACCAGGCCAACGAGCCGCGGTACCCCTCGTTCAAGGGCATCATGGCCGCGAAGAAGAAGCCGGTGCAGACCTGGTCGCTGGCCGACCTGGAGCTCTCGGCCGACCAGGTGGGCGGCTCCGCGGCGTGGACCGAGGTGGTCGAGGTGACCGCCCGTCCGCCGCGCACCGCCGGCACGATCGTCACCGACGAGGACGGTAGCGGCGCTACCCAGCTCGTCCAGTTCCTGTCCACCAACAAGTTCCTCTGAGGGGCGATCAGTTCATGTCCAACGTTCTGGTTCTCGTCGACCACACCGCCGGCAAGGTCCGCAAGACCACCGCTGAGCTCCTCACCATCGCCCGCCGCCTCGGCGAGCCGGTCGCGGTCTTCGTCGGCGACGGCGTGCAGGACGCGCTGCCGGCGCTGGGACAGTACGGCGCGACCAAGGTGATCGCGCTGTCCAACCCGGAGCTGACCCAGTTCCTGGTGGCCCCGAAGGCCGAGGCGCTGCAGCAGGTCGCGGCCAAGATCGAGCCGTCCGCGATCCTGATCTCGTCGAACGCCGAGGGCAAGGAGATCGCCGCCCGGCTGGCGGTCAAGCTGGAGTCCGGCCTGATCACCGACGCCGTCGACGTCACCGCCGGCGACGGCGGCCCGGTCACCACGCAGTCGGTGTTCGCCGGCAACTACACGGTCCAGGCCAAGGTCACCCACGGCACGCCGATCATCACCGTCAAGCCGAACGCCGCCACCCCGGAGGCGGCCGAGACCTCGCCGGAGGTGGAGGAGTTCGACGTGTCGGTCTCCGACGTGGCGAAAACTGCCCGCGTCACCGACTCCAAGCCGCGCGAGGCGACCGGCCGCCCGGAGCTGACCGAGGCCGCGATCATCGTGTCCGGCGGCCGTGGCACCGGCGGTGACTTCGGCCCGGTCGAGGCGTTCGCCGACTCCCTCGGCGCCGCCGTCGGCGCCTCCCGCGCCGCCGTCGACTCCGGCTGGTACCCGCACGCCTACCAGGTCGGCCAGACCGGCAAGACGGTGTCGCCGCAGCTGTACGTCGCGGCCGGCATCTCCGGCGCCATCCAGCACCGGGCCGGCATGCAGACCTCGAAGACCATCGTCGCCGTCAACAAGGACGAGGAAGCCCCGATCTTCGAGCTGGTCGACTTCGGCGTGGTCGGCGATCTCCACAAGGTCCTCCCGGCCGCCACCCAGGAGATCACCACCCGCAAGTCCTGACCCCCCGCGCTGGGTCCCCGCCCCGGGACCCAGCCACCCCGACCGGAGCCTTCCTCCTGGGAGCCGGTCACACCGGAGGTAACCCCTCGACCTCCGACCCCCCGCGACGGCCCGGCCCGGTCCCCTCCCGAGCCGGGCCGCCGCATTTCTCGGCGCCGCGTCCTCTAGCATCCGCTGGATGCGGATCTGGGTGAGTGGTGCACGAGGCAAACTCGGCAGCGAGGTCTGCCGCCAACTGTCAGCCGCCGGACACGACGTAGTTGAGGCCGACCTCGTCTCCTCGGCGCCTGGTGGCGTCGGGGACTCGATTGATCTGCTGGATCGGGAGGCGGTGGCTGGGTCGTTGCGTGGGGTGGAGGCGATTGTGCATTGTGCTGCGATTCCCAGTCCGGAGAACATTGCGCCGGCGGACCTCGTGCACATCAACTCGATGACGACGTTCAACGCGCTCGAGGAGGCGTGGAAGCAGGGGATTCGGACCGCGGTGCTTGCGTCCAGCGGGTCGATCTACGGGACGGCCTGGTCGCCGGAGGAGCTCGCCGTACCAGAGGTGCCGATCGACGAGGAGACCCCGCTGCGGTACGTCGATCCTTACGCGCTGACGAAGGACGTCCTGGAGCGGACCGGCGAGATGTACGCACGCCGCGGCATGCAGGTCACCGCCTTGCGCTTCCACTGGATCCTCACGCCCGGCGAAGTACGCCGCTACATCACCGAGGCGCCACCCGAGGACAACCGCCGCAACCTCTGGGGGTACGTCGACCTCGCCGAGGCGGCCCGTGCCTGCGTGCTGTCCCTCAACCCACGGCCGGAGTCCGACCGCTATGCCACGCTCCTGATCGCAGCCGAGGACACCGGCATGCTCCAACCCACCAACGAGCTCCTCGCCCAGTACCTCCCTGACACCGACATCCGCACCGACCTCCCCGCCACCACCTCCCTCTACGACTGCCGCCGGGCCGCCGATGTGATCGGCTGGACGCACCGCAGTCGCTGGCGCGAGTAGCTGGCAGGGTTCAGGTCCAGACGGGGCGGCGGGAGTCGATGCCGGTACCGTATTCGGGGTCGCGGCCGCGGACCAGGATCCAGTGCTCGGTGGCGCGGGCGCGGTAGAGGCGGAGGTCGGCGGGCGCGCGAAGCTCGTCGACGGTGAAGTGGCGCAGGCCGGCCAGGCGGGCGGAGTAGAACGCCGCACAGCGTTCGAGCTCGTCGTCCGGCACGAGCCCGGCGCGGGCGCGCAGGTAGACGGCCGAGGCCTGGCCGACGGCGACGCTGGAGTCGAAGATCGCGATGCTGACGTCCGGGGTCCGGGTGAGGTTGACCGAATGCGCAGCCTCCGGTGACGAGACCCAGTAGAAGTCGGCGTGCCCATCGGGCGTGAAGTAGACCGGTGTGGCCCACGGCAGGCCGTCGCCGTCGACGGTGGCCAGCGTCATGTACTTGTTCGCCTCGATGACCGCGGTCGCCCGCTGGTCGAGGATCTCCTGTGCCATGTCGGCTCCTTTCGGGTACGTCGTCCAGCCTGCGAGCCCCCGGCACCGAAAGTCATCCGTGCTCGCCACGGAACCACCACTGACCGGCCTGGCCAGCGGGCATGATGGGCCCGTGACCGGTGCGCCAGAGGTGTCCGCCCGCGAGGCCGAGGTGCTGGCCGCCCTCGCCGGCGGCCGCTCGAACGCCCAGATCGCGCGGCAGCTCCACATCAGCGTCCGCACGGTCGAGAGCCACGTCTCCTCGCTGCTCCGCAAGTACGGCGTCTCCGATCGCCACGAGCTCGCGGGCCTTGCCGAGCTGACGCAGGAGAGCCGCGAGTTCACCACCCTGGCCGGCCCAGGTACGACGTTCGTCGGCCGCGAGCACGAGCAGACCGAGCTCCTGGCCGCGCTCGAAACCAACAGATTGGTCAGCCTGCTAGGGCCAGGTGGCGTCGGCAAGACGCGGCTGGCCCTACGCGTCGCAGTCGAGGCCGCCGGCAACTATCCGTACGGCGGTGCCGTCGTCGACCTGGTCCCGGTCCGGCCGGGCTTCGTCGTGGCCGCGGTCGCCGAGGCCCTCGGCGTACGCGAGCAGCCCCCGCACACGCTCCTCGACGCATTGTTCGCCCGACTGCAGCGCGGGCGGACTCTGCTCGTGCTCGACAACTGCGAGCACCTGGTGCTGGACGTCGGCGATCTGGTTGCCCGCATCCTGGCTCAGGCGCCGCAGACCGCCGTACTGGTGACCAGCAGGGAGCGGATCGGGGTGACGGGGGAGCGGTCCGTGCAGTTGGCGCCGCTGGCGCTCGGGTCCGAGGCAGAGCAGCTGTTCCGGGACCGGGTGGCACCAGAGTTCGCCGCCGACGACGAAGTGGCTGCTCAGCTGTGCGCCGGTCTGGACGGCGTACCGCTGGCTATCGAGCTTGCTGCCGCCCGCGCCGACTCGCTGGGTCCGGACGGGTTGCTCGCCGCGCTGGACGATCGACTGCGGCTCGCCGCCGGCGGACGCGGGCCCAACGAGCGACACCACTCGCTGGCGCAGGTCATCGGATGGAGCTACGACCTCCTCGACGATGCTGAACGAGCCCTCTTCCGGCGCCTAGGCGTCTTCGTCGGCGGCTTCGACCTGAGCGCAGCAGAAGCGATCAGTCCAGCGAGCAGTCGCGGTGAGGTGAGCGATCTGCTCGGCCGACTGACCGACAAGAGCCTGCTGCACCGGACTCAGCTCGCCGGCACGAGCAGGTGGCGCATGCTGGAGACGGTCCGCGCCTACGCGCTGGACGAACTCAAGGGACGCGGTGAGTACGACGCTGTCGCCGTACTGCACCTTGCCTGGGCCGACAGCACCGCCGCCCGGCTGGAGGAGCGGCTGGAGCATCACGAGGACTGGCAGAGCGAGTTCGACCAGGTGACAGCCGACCTGCGGGCAGCGGTGAGCCGGTCCGACACCGACGTACGGCGGTTGGCGCGCAGACTCGCGCACCTGACCTTTGCCCGGAAGCGGTTCGTCGAGGCCCGCGAGCACTACCTGACCGCTGCAGCGCACGCCTCGGACGCCACCCAGCTGTACGACGACCTCCGCGACGCAGCCGACGCCGCGCTGGCTGTCTCGGACGGTGCACACGCCTACCAACTGATGATGCGATCGGCCGCGGAGAACAACCACCAGGACGCATTGGCCTATGCGGTCACCATCCTCAACCGCTACGAGGCAATGCCGCCCCCGCCGGACCACGGCGCCAGCCTGCTCCCCAAGGACGTGGACACTGTGCCAGTCCTGATCGCACGAGCCTGGGCATCGCGGCAGGAGGTCGGCCCAGCGGAGGCAGCGCTCGATGCAGCACGCAAGGCCGGCGATCCGCTCGACCTGATGAACGCTCTGGACGCGTACGGCGTAGCAGTCGCCAGCGCCGGCCGACTCAACGATGCACGGCGGTCCGCCGAGGAGAGGCTCGAGCTAGCCGCCACACTGCCGGATCACGAGCCGCGGGCAGTCGCGGAGATCACCGACGCCTTCCATGTCGCGTCCACGACGGCCGTGTCGGTCGGCGACCTTCCAGAGGCCGTCCGACTCGCACGGCTGACGGACGACCCGGTGCACGGGCACCCGTACATCACGGCCCCGCGCAAGATCCGTGCGTTCGCCCTCAGCGGGCTGTTCGACGAAGCAGTGCAGGCGGCGGACGTCATGTGGAACGGCTGGACCACGGCGGGCCGCCCGCCTCGGTCCTGGATGGCCTCAGCCGCCTCGTGCGCAGCCTTGACCCACGGACTGCTCGGCACTGGTCAGGACGCCGTCTGGCAGGGCCGTGCGCTGCAGATCGCCCAGGTCTCCACCGCAGCCGACTCCCCAGGCCTGATGGCGAGTGCAGCCTTCGTCGACGCCCGCCTGGCCCTGCACCGCCTCGACAGCGGGCAGCTGTCGGCAACGTTGGCCAGATCGGTTGAGCAGGCCTTCGAGGAGTTCCCCGAGCCGTGGTGGGCGCCGTACGCGTGGGCCTCCGGTGCCGAACTGGCGGCGGCGCTCCGGTACCCGGACGCCGAGCAGTATCTCCAGCGTGCCGTGAGCGAGAACGCCTGGTCGGATGCCGTACTGCTGCGAGCCAGGGGGCGGCTGACCGGTGAGCGGGCCCCGCTGGAGCAGGCGGCCGAGCAGTTCGAGCGGATCGGGGCGCAGTTCGAGCACGCCGACACGCTCCGGCTGCTGTCCCACCGCTGAGGCCCGAGGAGCGGGAACAACCGCGGCGGACATACCCTTGAATCCGATATGACTGCTTCCGACCGTCGCACGGTGTACCTGGACCACGCGGCGACGACTCCGATGTTGCCGGCGGCGATCGAGGCGATGAGCCATCACCTCGCGCGGACCGGCAATGCGTCGTCCCTGCACGGCTCCGGTCGCGCCGCCCGCCGGACGGTCGAGGAGTCCCGCGAGACGATCGCCGCCGCGCTCGGCGCGCAGCCCAGCGAGGTCGTGTTCACCTCGGGCGGCACGGAGGCCGACAACCTGGCCCTGAAGGGCCTGTGGTGGGCCCGCCTGGCCGAGGACCCGCGCCGCCGCCGGATCCTGCTCAGCGGCATCGAGCACCACGCCGTACTCGATCCGGCCGTCTGGCTGGCGCAGCACGAGGGCGCCCAGATCGAGTGGCTGCCGGTCGACGAGCTGGGCCGGGTGCAGCCGGACGACGTACGGCGGGCCGTCGAGCAGGACCCGGAGAGCGTGTCGTTCGTCACGTTGATGATGGCGAACAACGAGGTCGGGACGATCCAGCCGGTCCGCGAGATCGCCGCACTGGCCCGTGAGTACGAGATCCCCGTGCACACCGACGCGGTGCAGGCGATCGGGCAGGTGCCGGTGGACTTCGCCGAGCTCGGCGTCGACGCGTTGACCGTGTCCGCCCACAAGCTGGGCGGTCCGTACGGCATCGGCGCGCTCGTCGTCCACAAGGAGACCAAGCTGACGCCGGTGCTGCACGGTGGCGGCCAGGAGCGCGACGTACGCTCCGGTACGCTCGACGCGCCCGCGACGGCCGGGTTCGCGGTCGCGGCGGAGCACGCAATCAAGCACCAGGCCGACGAGGCCCGCAGGCTGACCGAGCTCCGGGACGCGCTGATCGGCGGAGTCGTGAGCACCGTCGAGGGCGCGCAGCTGTCCGGGGACCCGGCGGACCGCTTGCCCAACAATGCACACTTGTCCTTCAGCGGCTGCGAGGGTGACTCGCTGTTGCTGCTGCTCGACGCGCGTGGGATCGAGGTCTCCACCGGGTCCGCGTGCAACGCCGGCGTCGCCGAGCCGAGTCACGTCCTCCTGGCCATGGGGTACGACGACCAGCGGGCGCGCGGGTCGCTCCGGTTCACCCTGGGGCACACCAGCACCCGGGCCGACATCGACGCCGTCCTGGACAACATCGTGCCGGTGGTGGAGCGGGCCAAGTCCGCCGGCTTGCAGAACGTGGGAAGGAACACCTGATGCGGGTACTCGCAGCCATGTCCGGCGGAGTCGACTCCGCCGTCGCGGCGGCGCGGATGGCCGAGGCCGGGCACGACGTGGTCGGCGTGCACCTCGCACTGAGCCGGAACCCGCAGTCGTACCGCAGCGGCGCCCGCGGCTGCTGCACGATCGAGGACTCCCGTGACGCCCGCCGGGCCGCGGACGTGATCGGCATCCCGTTCTACGTCTGGGACCTGGCCGAGCGGTTCCACGCCGACGTGGTCGAGGACTTCGTCAGCGAGTACGCCGCCGGTCGCACGCCGAACCCGTGCCTGCGCTGCAACGAGAAGGTGAAGTTCAGCGCCGTACTGGAGCGGGCGCTGGCGCTGGACTTCGACGCGGTCGCGACCGGGCACTACGCGCGGATCGTGGACACGCCGGACGGAGGTCGGGAGCTGCACCGGGCAGTGGACCCGGCCAAGGACCAGTCGTACGTGCTCGGCGTCCTCACGCAGCAGCAGCTGCAGCACGCGTTCTTCCCGCTGGGGGACACTCCGAAGACCGAGGTCCGGGCGGAGGCCGAGCGACTGGGACTGTCGGTGGCGGCCAAGCCGGACAGCCACGACATCTGCTTCATTGCCGACGGCAACACTCCGGGCTTCCTCAGCAAGCACCTCGGCGAGGCGCCCGGTGACATCGTCGACGCGCAGGGCAACAAGCTGGGCGAGCACAAGGGCACACACGGGTTCACCGTCGGGCAGCGCAAGGGCCTGAAGATCGGTACGCCGGCCGCCGACGGCAAGCCGCGGTTCGTCCTGGACATCAGCCCGGTCGACCGCACGGTGACTGTCGGATCGCGCGAGGAGCTCGCGGCCTCCCGGCTGATCGCTTCCAAGCCGCGCTGGTGTGGGCCGGCGCCGACCGCGACGCTGCAGGCGAAGGCGCAGTTGCGTGCGCACGGCGAGGAGGTCGCGGTCACCGCGCGGGTCGAGGGCGACCAGGTCGTGGTCGACTTCGACGAGCCGGCGTCAGCGGTCGCACCCGGTCAGGCAGTCGTCCTGTACGACGGCACACGCGTGATCGGCTCGGCCACGATCGACACCGTGTCACGCGTGGCGGCACAGCACGCATGACTGTGTTGAACTCCGCGCCTCCGGCGCGGGGGTCATGGGGCTGTGACTCCCGGCCTTCCCTCGTCACTCCAGTCGCTTCGCTCCCTCCGCTCCTCAGTCCAGGCCGGGAGGCCCCATGACCACAACCGGCCTGGGTTCGGTTCCGGGTGACGACATTCGTGAGTGGACGAAGGTGCTGCTCGAGGCCGTGGACATCCCGTTCCTGGCTGAGCTTCCGGCGCGTCCGTACGGCGACATGGTCAGCCGGGCGGTCGCCGTACTGACCGAGCTGGCTGCTGACCTGCAGCCGGCGGGGTGGCGGCTGACGGGCGGGAGCGATCCGCGGGCGAGTCTGGACCAGCGGCGGGCGCGTTCGCTGCTTGCAGAGGATCTCGATGCGCTCGAAGAGCTAGCGGACGGTTACACCGGGCCACTGAAGCTGCAGCTGACCGGCCCGTGGACGCTGGCGTCGACTGTCGAGCTGCCGCGGGGCGACAAGGTGCTGGCCGACCACGGCGCTCGGCGGGACTTGGCTGACGCGTTGGCGCTGGGGCTGGGCGAGCACGTGGCCGAGGTACGGCGGCGGGTGCCCGGGGCGGAGGTCGTCGTACAGGTGGATGAGCCGGGGCTGCCCGCCGTACTCGCTGGTGCTGTGCCTACGGCATCTGGCTGGAGCAAACACCGTTCGGTGGACGGTCCAGGCGCTGTTGAGCTGCTGAGCCTCGTGATCGGCGCAGCGCCCACTGTGGTGCACTGCTGCGCCGCACGGCCGCCGATCGAGGTGTTCACCAAGGCCGGGGCCACCGGTGTCGCTGTGGACGTCTCACTGCTGACCGAGCCGGGCTGGGAGCAGATCGCGCTGGCGGCCGAGGCCGGCAGCACCATCTACGCCGGCCTGGTCGCCACCACAGGCCCACTCCCGAACCCCGAGCAGGCCGCCGCCCCCTTGGTACGCCGCTGGCGCGAGCTCGGCCTGGACCCGGAACTCCTGAAAAAGGTCGTCATCACCCCGGCCTGCGGTCTGGCCGCCGCTCCCTCACCTCAAGATGCCCGCAGTCGGCTCGACCTGTTGCGTCGTACCGCAGAAGCAGTTGCAGAGGCCGCAGAGAACACGTAAATCGTCGGTGCTCCCCTGTAAATTCGCCTCATGAGTGAGATCCCCGAGACGACTGCAGCTGAGCAGCCGGCGGCGCCGGCCGAGGTGCGGGCGCGGCATGCGGCCCTGAGCCAGGAGATCGAGGAGCACCGGGTCAGGTACTACCTGGCCACCTCGACCATCTCGGACGCGGACTTCGACGCGCTGATGCACGAGCTGCAGGACCTCGAGGAGCAGTACAACGAGCTCCGGACACCGGACTCGCCGACGCAGAAGGTCGGCGTGCCGATCTCCACGCTGTTCACCCCGGTGCAGCACCCGACCCGGATGGAGAGCCTGGCGAACGCGTTCTCCGCCGAGCAGATGGAGGCCTGGGCCAAGCGGCTCGAGCGCGAGGTCACCCTGCGGCAGATCCACGACAGCGGCTTCCTGTGCGAGCTGAAGGTGGACGGCCTCGCCCTCGACCTCGTCTACGAGAACGGCAAGCTGGTCAGCGGCGCGACCCGCGGCGACGGCCGCACCGGCGAGGACGTCACGCTGAACGTCCGCACCATCAAGAGCATCCCGAACGAGCTGAACGGCAAGGACCTGCCGGCCTTCCTCGAGGTCCGCGGCGAGGTCTACTTCCGGGTCGAGGACTTCGAGGAGCTGAACGCGCAGCTGGTCGGCGCGGGCAAGGACCCGTTCTCCAACCCGCGCAACAGCGCCGCCGGCTCGCTGCGGCAGAAGGACCCGCGGGTGTCCGCGAGCCGTCCGCTCCGGTTCGTCGTGCACGGCCTCGGCCGCGTCGACGGCTACCACGTCGGCCGGCTGTCCGAGGCGTACGAGCAGCTCAAGGCCTGGGGCCTGCCGGTCAGCGACCGCGCCCGCAAGGTCGAGACGCTCGACCAGGTCAACGACTTCATCGCCTACTACGGCGAGAACCGGCACTCCGTCGACCACGAGATCGACGGCGTCGTGGTCAAGGTGGACGAGGTCGACCTGCAGCGCGCGCTCGGGTCCACGTCGAGCGCGCCGCGCTGGGCGATCGCGTACAAGTACCCGCCGGAGGAGGTCACCACCAAGCTCCTCGACATCGAGGTGAACGTCGGCCGCACCGGCCGCGTCACGCCGTACGGGAAGATGGAGCCGGTCCGGGTGGCCGGGTCGACGGTCGAGTTCGCCACCCTGCACAACGCGCAGGAAGTGAAGCGCAAGGGCGTCTGGATCGGCGACACCGTGGTGCTGCGCAAGGCCGGCGACGTGATCCCGGAGATCCTCGGGCCGGTGGTCGAGCTGCGCCCGGACGACGCCCACGAGTTCGTGATGCCCACCGAGTGCCCGTCCTGCGGTACGCCGCTGCGCCCGATGAAGGAGGGCGACGTCGACATCCGCTGCCCGAACTCGCAGTCCTGCCCGGCGCAGCTGCGGGAGCGGATCTTCCACCTGGCCGGGCGGTCCGGGTTCGACATCGAGGTGCTCGGCTTCAAGGCCGCGGACGCGCTGATCGGCGACGACCTGATCACCGACGAGGGCGACCTGTTCGGGCTGACCGCGGACGACCTGTCCCGCAGCGCGTTCTTCACCACGAAGGCGGGCGCGCTGTCGGCGAACGCCCAGCGCCTGCTCGCGAACCTCGAGACCGCCAAGACCCAGCCGCTGGCCCGCGGCCTGGTCGCGCTGTCGATCCGGCACGTCGGCCCGACCGCCGCGCAGGCCCTGGCCGCGGTGTACGACGACATCGAGGCGGTCCGCGCGGCGAGTGAGGAGGAGCTGTCCGAGATCGAGGGCGTCGGCCCGACCATCGCGCACGCGGTGATCGAGTGGTTCGACGTCGACTGGCACCAGGCGATCGTGGACAAGTGGAAGGCTGCCGGCGTGGAGATGCGCCAGGAGCGCACCGGGCCGAGCGTGCCGCAGACGCTCACCGGCCTGTCCATCGTGGTGACCGGCACGGTCGAGGGATTCAGCCGGGACGACGCCACCGAGGCGATCGTCTCCCGGGGCGGCAAGGTCGCCAGCTCGGTCTCCAAGAAGACCTCGTTCGTGGTCGTCGGCGACTCTCCGGGCTCCAAGTACGACAAGGCCGTCCAGCTCGGCGTACCGATCCTGGACGGGGCCGGCTTCCAGGTTCTGCTGGACGAGGGCGCCGACGCCGCGACCAAGGTTGCGACCACTCCTGAGCCTGGCGACGGATAACGAACACCCCGGTGGATCCGGCGGCTGTGCTGAGCCGTCGGACTGTTAACTTTGCACGTCTACACGTGGGTCAAAAGGAGCGAATATGACGACGCCGCCGCAGGGACCGTGGGGTCCTGGGCAGCCGGGGGGCCAGTCTGGCGGGCAGCAAGGGGGACAGGGAGGCCAACCCGGCCAAGGGGGCGGCTGGGGACAGCAACAGCCTCCTGGCCAGGGTGGTGGCGGTTGGGGTCAACGCCCACAGCAGCCACAGCAGCCTCCGCAGCAGGGTGGCGGTTGGGGCCAGCAGCAGCCTGGCCGGCCACAGCCGGGCCAGCCGGCTCAGGACCAGCGCCCCGGCCAGGGCCAAGGTCAGGGCCAGGGCCAGCAGGGCGGCTGGGGGCAGCGTTCCCCGCAGCAGCAGGGCGGTGGCTCCTACCAGCAGCAGCCCTGGAGCCCGCAGGGCCAGCAGGGCTCTCAGCAGCAGGGCGGCTGGCACCAGCAGCAGGGCCAGCCCGGGCAGCAGCAGTGGCAGCCGGGCGGCGGTGGCAACAAGGGCCCCGGTGGGCTGGGCAAGGACAAGATGCCGCTGCTGATCGGCGGTGGCGTCGTCGGCATCGTGCTGATCGGCCTGCTCGTGTTCCTCGGTATCAAGGCGCTCGGCGGTGACGACGAGCCCGAGGCGAACCCGACCACCTCGCAGACCGGTGAGCCGACCGGCAACCCGTCCAACGGCGGCGACAATGGCTCGCTCGGCAACGCGACCGGCCAGGCCAAGAACGCGACCGAGAAGCTGCAGGGCCAGGGCTTCCAGTGCAGCGACCTGTTCAACACCGGCCAGGGCGCGCACCGCGGCTGTTTCAAGTACGACGGCCCGACCGAGGCCGAGGCGGTCTTCCAGTTCTCGCCGGACGGCACGATCATCGGCGTCCTGGTGAAGTCGGAGAACGAGGACAACGTCAACAACGCCAAGGTCACCTTCGACGCGGCGCTGCAGGCGATCGGCAACGACACCTTCGGCGGCGGCGAGGTCAAGAAGATCCAGGACGCGGTCGGCACCGGCCAGAAGTCGCAGAAGGTCGGCAGCACCTGGGGCGAGTTCGAGCTGCGCAACGACGGTGACCAGGTACAGCTGTCCGGCGGCAAGTCCGGGTCGGACTCGTTCGACCTGCCGCGGAAGAGCTTCAGCACCACCGAGGACCAGCTGATCGCCGCGCTGAAGGCGAAGAAGTACGTCTGCACCAGCTCGTGCAGCAAGCAGGTCGGCAAGTACGGCTCGCAGCGGATCTACTCCTACGCCAGCAAGGGCGAGGGCATCCGGTCGCTGGAGATGAGCTCGTCGGGTGACCCGGAGGACGTCAAGCAGGCGCTGCCGGCGGCGGTGAACGACGCGTTCGGCGCGCTGAAGGGCGAGGACATCGCGGCCCTGAAGGCGTTCGTCCAGGCGCACAGTGACGGGAAGTCGTACGCTTCATACGTGGCCGGATGGCGGGTCGAGATCATCGCCAACAACGAGGACTCCTACTCGTCCTCGCGGATCTCGATCAGCTACGAGACCTTCTACGTCTGAGCGCGCGAGTCGGGAGTCGGATGAAGTTCCCCAAGGAGAAGCGGGAGTCGCGGACGGTGGTCACGCCACCACCCGAGGCGCTCCAGCGCGTCGACGGCGGCGGTCCTTGGGGCCCGACCCAGTTCGACCTCCCGGACCGCAGTGACAGCAACAGCCAGTCGGTGCTGATCGTGATCCTGGTCGGCGTCGCCGTACTGCTGGTGCTGGCCGGTCTGTGGGTCTTCGCCTACTTCCGCTTCAGCTAGCACGCACGAAGCCTCCCTCACCAGGCGGTGAGGGAGGCTTCGTCGTGTGTACGGCGGTTACGCGGTGGCGCGGATCGTGACGGCCAGTGAGGCCAGGTAGCTGAGCCGGGCGACCTCGGAGCCGAGGAACTCGGGCCCGCCGCGCCGGCCGATGACGAGGATGCGGCGACCGGATTCCAGCGGCGCGGCGACCAGCACCGACTCGGCCAGGCCCTTGTGCTGGTCCGGCGCGGCCATGGTGGTCGCCTTGTGCAGCGGCAGCCAGCCGTCGGCCACGTCGCCGAACTCCGGGGTGGCACTCGTCTCGAGCGCGACCTTCACCTCGCTGCCGGTGCCGTCCAGCAGCGCGGCCCAGTCGGCGTGCAGGACGGCAGGTGACTGCTCGACCAGGATGTCGATCGCGTCCGACGGAGCCGACGTCATCTGCTCGACGGCTTCCAGGTCCATGTGCAGTCCGCCGCCGGCGCCGTACCGGGAGAACCAGATGACCTCGACACCCGGTACGCCGTTGCAGGCGGAGACCAGACGGTCGGGCAGCACGCCCGGCGGCAGGTCGACCACGATGTCGTCGACGGCGGTGCCGTTCTCGCGGCGGTGCTCGACGATCTCGATCGCGTGGATGTCGGCGTTCACCTCACCGAGGGCGGTGGCCACCGTCCCCAGCGAACCGGGACGGTCCGGGATGATCAATCGCAGCAGGAACACCGAACGATCATCTCCCAGCCGAGCACCATGCGCGTAACGCCTTGTCGCGCCCAATGCTACAGAGCGGAGCGCGGGGACACGCCCGGCCCATCCACAAGTCGGTCAGGACCGAGGCAACACCAGCGTCACACCCGCCCACTAGGATGGCCGGGTCCGGTCGGAAAACAGCCGGACGTCCAGCGAAACCATTGGATCAGTTCATGCCATCGATTACCCGCGAAGAGGTCGCGCACCTGGCGCGACTGGCGCGGATCGAGCTCACCGACGCCGAGCTCGACCACCTCGCACCTCAGCTCGACCAGATCATCACGTTGGTCGGGCAGGTCAGCCAGGTGGCCGCGGACGACATCCCGCCGACCTCGCACGCCCTGCCGATCACGAACGTAATGCGCCAGGACGAGAACGTGCCGTGCCTCACGCCGGAGCAGGCGCTGTCCGGCGCACCGGCCGCCGAGGAGCAGCGATTCCGGGTGCCGCGGATTCTGGAGGAGGACTGATGAGTGACCTCACGCGCAAGACCGCGGTCGAGCTGTCGGAGCTGATGACGTCCGGCCAGGCCAGCTCGGTGGAGATCACCCAGGCCCACCTGGACCGGATCGGCGCCGTCGACGACGCCGTCAAGGCGTTCCTGCACGTCGACACCGAGGGTGCGCTGGCGCAGGCCGCCGAGGTGGACAAGAAGCGTGCGGCGGGGGAGCGCCTCGGCCCGCTCGCCGGTGTCCCGCTGGCGCTGAAGGACGTGCTCACCCAGGAGGGTGTGCCGACCACCGCCGGCTCGAAGATCCTCCAGGGCTGGAAGCCGCCGTACGACTCGACCGTGGTCAAGCGGTTGAAGGCGGCCGGCATCGTGATCCTCGGCAAGACCAACATGGACGAGTTCGCGATGGGCTCCTCGACGGAGAACTCGGCGTACGGCACCACCCACAACCCGTGGGACCTGGGCCGGATCCCGGGCGGCTCCGGCGGCGGGTCCTCGGCGGCGATCTCGGCGTACGAGGCGCCGCTCGCGATCGGCACCGACACCGGTGGCTCGATCCGGCAGCCCGGCGCGTTCACCGGGACGGTCGGCGTCAAGCCGACGTACGGCGGGACGTCGCGGTACGGCCTGATCGCGCTGGCCTCGAGCCTGGACACGCCCGGCCCGTGCGCGCGGACGACGCTCGACACCGCGCTGCTGCACGAGGCGATCGCCGGGTACGACCCGATGGACTCGACGTCGATCGACCAGCCGGTTCCGCCGGTGGTCGAGGCCGCCCGGCGCGCCGACGTCAACGGGCTGCGCATCGGTGTGGTCAAGGAGCTCGGCGGTGAGGGGTACCAGCCGGGCGTCGAGGCGCGCTTCCACGAGTCGGTCGAGCTGCTCACCAAGCTCGGCGCCGAGGTCGTCGAGGTGTCCTGCCCGCACTTCCAGTACGCGCTGCCGGCGTACTACCTGATCCTGCCGAGCGAGGCCTCGTCCAACCTGGCCAAGTTCGACGCGATGCGGTACGGCCTGCGGGTCGGCGACGACGGCGAGAACAGCGCCGAGAAGGTGATGAGCCTGACCCGCGAGGCCGGTTTCGGCGACGAGGTCAAGCGCCGCATCATGCTCGGCACGCACGCGCTGTCCAGCGGGTACTACGACGCCTACTACGGCCAGGCGCAGAAGGTGCGGACGCTGATCCAGCGCGACTTCGCCACCGCCTACGAGCAGGTCGACGTGCTGGTGTCGCCGGCCACGCCGACGACCGCGTTCCCGATCGGCGACCGCGCCGACGACCCGATCGCGATGTACAAGAACGACCTGTGCACGATTCCGGTCAACCTGGCCGGCAACGCGGCCGCGTCGTTCCCGTGCGGCCTGGCCGACGAGGACGGCATGCCGGTCGGCTTCCACGTGATGGCCCCGGTGATGCGCGACGAGCTGCTGTACCAGGTCGGCTCCGCGCTCGAGGCCGCCTTGGCCGAGCAGTGGGGCGGCGTCCTGATGGCACAGGCTCCGGAGCTGGAGGTGACTCGATGACCGCGAACGTCCTAGAGATCGGCGATGCGCTGGCGCAGTACGACCCGGTGATGGGCCTCGAGGTCCACGTCGAGCTGAACACGAAGTCGAAGATGTTCTGCGGCTGCCCGACCGAGTTCGGCGCGCCGCCGAACACGCAGACCTGCCCGGTCTGCCTCGGCCTGCCGGGTGCGCTGCCGGTGGTGAACGCCCGTGCGGTCGAGTCCGCGATCAAGATCGGCCTGGCGCTGAACTGCGAGATCGCCGAGTGGTGCCGGTTCGCCCGGAAGAACTACTTCTACCCGGACATGCCGAAGAACTTCCAGACCTCCCAGTACGACGAGCCGATCGCGTACAACGGGTGGACCGAGGTGGTCGTCGACGGCGAGACGTACCGGATCGAGATCGAGCGCGCCCACATGGAGGAGGACACCGGCAAGTCCACCCACGTCGGCGGCGCGACCGGCCGGATCCACGGCGCCTCGCACTCGCTGGTCGACTACAACCGGGCCGGCATCCCGCTGATCGAGATCGTCACCAAGACGATCGAGGTGCCCGGTGACAAGGCGGCCGCGGTGGCGCGGGCGTACGTGAGCATGCTGCGGGACCTGCTGCTCGCGCTGGACGTCTCCGACGTCCGGATGGACCAGGGCTCGCTGCGCTGCGACGCGAACGTCTCGCTGAAGCCGTCCGGGTCGACCGTCTTCGGCACCCGCACCGAGACCAAGAACGTGAACTCGTTCCGTTCGGTCGAGCGCGCGGTGACCTACGAGATCACCCGGCAGGCGGCGATCCTGTCGTCCGGCGGCAAGGTCGTGCAGGAGACCCGGCACTGGCACGAGGACACCGGCATCACCACGTCCGGCCGGGAGAAGTCGGACGCGGAGGACTACCGGTACTTCCCGGAGCCGGACCTGGTTCCGGTCGCCCCGGCCCGCGAGTGGGTCGAGGAGATCCGGTCGTCGCTGCCGGAGGCGCCGTCGCTGCGCCGGGTCCGGCTGCAGGAGGAGTGGGGCTTCACCGACCTGGAGATGCGCGACGTCGTGAACGGCAACGCGCTGGAGCCGATCGTGAAGACGGTCGAGCTCGGGGTGACGCCGGCCGCCGCGAAGAAGTGGTGGCTGGGTGAGCTGGCCCGGGCGGCGAACGAGTCGGGCCAGGAGATCGACGCGCTCGGCGTCGGCCCGGCCGAGGTCGCCGAGGTGCAGAAGCTCGTCGACGAGGGTTCGCTCAACGACAAGCTGGCCCGGCAGGTCTTCGACGGCCTGGTCAAGGGTGAGGGCACGCCCGCCGAGATCATCGAGAAGCGCGGGCTGGCGCTCGTCTCCGACGACTCCGCCCTGATCGAAGCCATCGATCGGGCCATCGCCGCCAACCCCGACGTGGTCGAGAAGGTCAACTCGGGCAAGCCGGCCGCGGCCGGTGCGCTGATCGGCGCAGTCATGAAGGACATGCGCGGTCAGGCGGACGCGGCCAAGGTCCGCGAGCTGCTGAACGCCAAGCTCGGGATCTGAGAGCGCTCTGAGTCTCGGGGCC
The DNA here is from genome assembly GCF_040653975.1 of Kribbella sp. NPDC050820. Lineage (NCBI taxonomy): Bacteria > Bacillati > Actinomycetota > Actinomycetes > Propionibacteriales > Kribbellaceae > Kribbella > Kribbella sp. NPDC050820. The sequence continues at coordinate 41,757 of NZ_JBFAHB010000018.1, read as the reverse complement.
GGCCGCCTGGCCGGCCCCGAGGTCCTTCAGGCCGCGTCGGCGATGACCTCGCGCTCGACCCGGCCGTCGTCGTCGACGTCGGAGGCGTCGGCCAGCAGCGTGCGGGCGACCGAGAGCTCCTCGACCGGGCAGCGGACCTCGTAGCGGGTCGGCACCACCTCGAGGGTCTCGGCCTCCGGACGATTCCGGATCAGTCCGCGGAACAGACCCCACAGCGTGCCGAGCAACCCGCCGTACACCAGTCCCCAGATCACCACCACCAGGCCGGTCAGCGTAGTCTCCGCGACCAGCGTGATGAAGACCCCGGCCAGCAGCCCGAGCACGGCGCCCTGCAGCGCGCCGGCCGCGGTCAGCCTGACCACCGGGACGCTTTGCCGTTTTCGCGCCTGCCGGAGATCGGCGCCGACGATACTCATCGACCCGGAGTCCATCCCGTAACTTCTCAGGTAATCCACGGTCCGCTGAGCACTCTCGAAGCTGCTCGCCGATGCGATCACACTGCTGGGTACGACGGACACCTGGTCGGGCCGCATGACTATCAGTCCTCCTCTGACCTGTGGGCTTCCTCCACAAGTACCAGACGACCAAAGCCACTAAACGGTTCGCGGAATTACCGGCTGATCGTGATCCGCAGGATCCGGTCGTCGCCGTCGCGGGTGTCGCCGCGGCCGTCGGTGTTCGACGTGGTCAGCCACAGCGACCCGTCCGGCGCCGTCTCGACCGTGCGCAGCCGGCCGAACTGGCCGGTGAAGAAGGCCTGCGGCTCACCCGTTCGCTTGCCTCCGGCAACTGGAATCGCCCACAGCCGCTCGCCCCGCAGCGACGCCATGAACACGTGTCCCTGGGCGAACGCGATCCCGGACGGCGACGCGTCACTCGTCCGCCACTGGGCGATCGGGTTCGTCATCCCATCCAGGTCCTCGATCCCCTCCGCGGCCGGCCAGCCGTAGTTCGCGCCGGAGGTGATCGCGTTCAGCTCGTCCCAGGTGTTCTGGCCGAACTCGGCGGCGTACAGCTGGTTGCCGTCGAAGGCGAGACCCTGCACGTTCCGGTGGCCCTTCGTGAACCAGACCCGGCCGCCGGGGTTGCCCGGCGCGGCCTTGCCGTCGGTCGTGATGCGCAGGACCTTGCCGCCCAGCGACCCGTCGTCCTGCGAGTTGGGCCGGTCGGCGCCGTCGCCGGTCCCGGCGTACAGGAACCCGTCCGGGCCGAACCGCAGCCGACCGCCGTTGTGGATCGACGCCTCCGGGATCCCGTCCAGGATCACCTGCTGGTCGCTGAGCCGATTGTTCTGGAAGGTGATCCGGGCGATCCGGTTGTCGCCGCCGGCGCTGTAGTAGGCGTAGATGTAGGGGCGGCGCGGGTACTGCGGGTCGACGGCCAGCCCGAGCAGTCCGCCCTCGGACGACGGGTCCACGTCGTCGACCTCGCCGACCTCGCTCACCTGCCCGCCCGCGATCCGCTTGATCTTGGCCGAGTCGCGCTCACTCACCAGCGCGCTCTGGTCCGGCAGGAACGCCAGGCCCCACGGCACCTCGATCCCGGTCGCCACCGTCGAGGCGACGGTCAGCTTCACCGGCCCCTGCGCGGTGGCGGTGGTCCGTGGCGGGGTGGACGTCGTACCGGGGCTTGTGGGCGCCGGCGTCGTGCTGCTGGGACTGGTTGCCGTCGTCCCGGAGCCGGACGGCTCGCCGTCGTCCCCGGAGCACCCGGCCACGAGCGCGAGCGCGGTCACCAGCAGTGCAGCACGAGCCTTCACGCCGTCTCCTCAGGTCGATATGCCTCCCAAGTTAGCGGCTCACACCAGCCCGTACGGCGGGAATCACCCGACCTGCAACCAATTCGAGAGACCGCATCGCGGCCTTGTGCGACAGCGTCGGCAGCCGGAGCCAGTGCGCGAAGTGCGCGAACCGGGTCGCCTCGTGCAGCGCGACCAGCCGGGCGGCGACGTCGTCCGGGGTGCCGACGAGGTAGTCCACCCGGTTGAGCGGCGGCGGTTCGGTCCCGCCGTACGACGCGATTTCGCCTTCCAGGTAGGCGATTCCCGGCGCTGCGTCGTCCCACGCGCGGTCGGCGTCGTCGTCCACGTGCATGATCCCCGTGCAGATCAGCGGCGGTGGACTGCCGACCACCTTGTCCAGCAGCTTCCGCCGGGCGACCAGGTCGGCGGGCGTCGCGCAGTAGATGATCACCCCGTCACCCAGCCGTGCCGCCCGCCGCAAGCCGGCCGCGGTCACCCCGGCCACGTAGATCGGGATGTCGCTCCAGGGCTTCGGCGTCACCGCACCCGACCAGGCGTCCCGGATGACCCGGACACCCTCTTCCAGCAGCTTCCCGCGCCGCCGCCGGTCGACCCCGAACGCTGCGAATTCCCGCTCCGAGTACCCCTGCCCCACCCCGAGCATCATCCGTCCACCCGACACCTGGTCCAGCACGGCCGCGTCCTCGGCGACCCGCAACGGGTGGTGCAGCGGCAGGACCAGAATGTTCGTCCCCACCCGGATCCGCGACGTCCGCGCCGCGAGCACTCCGGCCATCACCAACGGCGACGGTAACATCCCGTCCCCGGTCAGGTGGTGCTCCGACAACCACACCGCATCGAACCCCAGCCGATCCGCAACCACCACCTCGGCAACCCGATCCGCGCCGTACCCACCCTCCCGAACATCCATCAACACCCCGAACTCGATCACCCAACCCACCCTCGCCCGCCCACCCGACGGCGTCCAATGCCGATCCGGCGCACAGTTCATGCGCCGGCGGTATCAGCTCAGCCAGGTGGGGCGGAGGGGGAAGTGGGCGTTGGAGTTGGGGTCCAGTTTTACGGCGAGGATTTGGTGGAGTTGGGTGTTGTTGCGTTCGAAGCCGACGCGGCAGGCGGCGAGGTAGAGGCCCCAGATCTTGGCGGTGGGGTAGCCGACCTCGGCGACCGCCTCGTCCCAGTGCGCCTCGAGGTTGTCGGACCAGGCGGCCAGCGTCAGGGCGTAGTGCTCGCGCAGGTTCTCCTCGTGGCGGACCTCGAAGCCGGCGTCCTGGGCCTCGGCGATGATCCGGCCGGAGCCGATCAGTTCGCCGTCGGGGAAGATATAGCGGTCGATGAAGGCGCCGGTCGAGCGGTAGCGGTTGTCCGGCCGGGTGATGCTGTGGTTGAGCAGCCGGCCGCCCGGCTTGAGCCGGTCGAGCAGGAAACCGAAGTACGACGGGTAGTTGCGCACGCCGATGTGCTCGGTCAGGCCGATCGAGCTGATCGCGTCGAAGTCCCACTCGGGGACGTCGCGGTAGTCCAGGAACCGCACCTCGGCGCGATCCGTCAGTCCATCGCGCTCGATCGCCTCGGTCGCCCACTCCGCCTGCGCCGACGACAACGTGACGCCGAGCGCCCGCACGCCGTACTCGCGGGCCGCGTGCCGGACCATGCCGCCCCAGCCGCAGCCGACGTCGAGAAGTCGTTGCCCAGGGCGCAGATCGAGTTTGCGCGCGACCAGGTCGTACTTCTCCGCCTGAGCCTGCTCCAGGGTCGCGTCCAGCGACGGGTAGACCGCGCAGGTGTACGTCATCGACGGCCCGAGGATCCACTCGTAGAAGCGGTTCGACACGTCGTAGTGGTGGTGGATGGCCGCGCGGTCCCGGGTCCGCGAGTGCCGCAGGCCCTCGAAGGTACGGCGCCACTTCGGCAGGTGCTCCTGCGGTGGCGGAGGCGGCGGCTTGAGGTGGCTCCAGCCCAGCCCGCGGACGATCCGCAGCGCCTCGGCGGGCGTCGGGCGATGGAAGTGCACCTGGTTGAGCATCATCTGCATCAGGCCGTACGGGTTGCCCGGGTGCACACCGGTGATCTCCAGGTCGCCCATCACGTACGCACGGACCAGGCCGAGGTCGCCTGGTGCGGTGAGGACGTAGGACAGCCCGCGCTCGGATGCGAGGTGCATGTGGATCTGCGAGTCTTCCGGTCCGGCCGCACTGCCGTCGTACGCCGTGAACCGGAACGGCAGCCCGTCCTGGGTCACGGCGGTCAGCGCCTCGGCGATCGAGACCCGGGTCTCCAGGGTGGTCATCGGCGTGTCACCGCCTTCTCGTAGAGCCCGGTCAGCCGGGCGTCGGGGTCGTACCGCTTCTTCACCTCTGTCAGGGCCGGGACGTTGTAGAGCCGGTCGAACGTGTCTCGGTCGTAGTAGGCGTCGGAGTACAGCGACTTGTGCCCGTCGAAGTCCGCGACGGCCGCCTCGATCCGCCGGTTGACGTCACCGTCCGCTGCGCCGGGAGCGATCGGCACGGTGCCCCAGAAGCCGACGTTCACGTACGTCGTCTCCGGCGTCAGCGGGTACAGCGGCCAGGCCGTCGTACCGCGCAGCCGCAGCGGGCACAACCACACCGGGCGCATCCCGACCTCGGCGTCGAACCAGCGCAGGAACGCGGCCAGCCTGGTGACCGGGATCTCCACGTCCTGGACCACGCGTTCGCGGTCGGGCTTGCCGCGACGGCGGTTGATGCGCGCGGCGACCTGGTGCCGGTTCTCGAAGCCGACGATCTTGTAGAACACGTCGCTGCGCCGCCAGCGCTTCGGCCAGAGCCGCCGTACCACTGGCTGCTGCGCGCCGAAGGCCGCCGAACACCAGAACCAGTCGGTGTCCCAGCGCCACAGGTAGTCGTGTGCGGTGAGGAAGTCCGTTTGCCGCTGCTGGATCGAGCGGTAGTAGATCTGCTGTCCGGTGTAGTCGCTCGTCTTCACCGCGGCGTCGCTGTTACGGCCGAGCGTCAGGTACACCTCGGAGGGTTTGAAGACGACCCCGTCCACGAAGTGCACCGGCTCGCCCTCGTACATGCCGGAGGCAACGATCTCCTCGATCGCCGGGGCCAGCCGGTCGAGCCCGACCCGGACGTGCCGGAGTGCGACGTACGGCGAGATCCGGTCGAGCTCGATCCGCAGCCGGGTCGCGTACCCGAGCGTGCCGTAGGAGTTGGGGAACGTGCGGAACAGGTCCGCGTGCTCGCCCTCGGGCCGCGCGGTGACGATGTCGCCGGCGCCGGTGAGGATGTCGAGTTCGAGCACGGACTCGTGCGGCAGGCCGGCCCGGAACGACGACGACTCGATCCCGAGCCCGGTGACCGCGCCGCCGAGCGTGATCGTCTTCAGCTGCGGCACGACCATCGGCGTCAGCCCGTACGGCAGGGTCGCGGCGACCAGGTCCTCGTACGTGCACATGCCCTGCACGTCGGCGGTCCGCGCGGCCACGTCGACGCTGATCACCCCGGTCAGCCCGGACACGTCGAGGCCTGGCCGATCGACCTCGGTCCGCGGCCGGAACAGGTTCGAGCTGCGTTTCGCCAGCCGCACCGGCTCCCCCTGCGGGATGCGCTGGTACGACGAACGCAGCCGCCCCACGGCCTGATCGTGATCGAGGGTCGAGGCCAGATCCGATGTCGAAGGCACCGATCCAATGTAATCCGGGGTGGTGGGGTGGGGAAGGAAATTGTCTGCGCGGGCGAGTAGGTTCGGGGGCATGGCTGATGTGAAGGCATGGGTGCCGTGGGAGGACGCGGAATCCACCCTCGGCGGAGTGCCCGCGGGTTTCGACGCGGAGTGGTACGCAGGGGGCGAGCGGCCGGCCTCACTCGACCAGGTGGAGTTCTACGTGCCGGCGTACATGGGCGGCTCCGACGTGGTCGAGGTGGTCCGCGACATGCCTGCGCTGAAGGTCGTGCAGCTGCAGACGGCAGGCTTCGAGAACGTGCTGCCACATCTGGCCGATGACGTGACCTTGTGCAACGCGCGTGGGGTCCACGACGCGTCGACCGCCGAGCTCGCGGTCGGCCTGATCCTGGCGTCGTACCGTCGGCTGCCGCGTGCCGTGCGCAACCAGGACCAGCAGGTCTGGCCGGCGTCGTACGACGAGATGGACGACTCGCTCGCGGACCGGACGGTGCTGATCCTGGGGTACGGGTCGATCGGGGAGGCGCTGGAGCGGCGGCTGACCGGGTTCGAGTGCGAGATCATCCGGGTCGCGCGGCGGCCGCGGGAGGGCGTGCACCCGATCAGCGAGCTGCCCGCCCTGCTACCGCTGGCGGACGTCGTCGTGCTGCTGACTCCGGCGACGGCCGACACGCGCGGGATGGTGGACGGCAAGTTCCTGGCGCAACTGAAGGACGGTGCGCTGCTCGTGAACGTCTCGCGTGGTGTCGTGGTGGACACCGACGCGCTGCTGACCGAGCTGGCCGGCGGCCGGATCCGCGCCGCGCTGGATGTGACCGATCCCGAGCCGTTGCCTGCCGGACACCCGCTGTGGTCGGCTCCGAACGTGCTGGTCAACCCGCACCGCGGCGGCGCCTCGACGGCGTTCGCGCCGCGGGTTGCCCGGCTGGTCCGCGCGCAGCTGGAGCGGTACGCGGCCGGCGAACCATTGATCAACGTGGTGGCGGGACCACCGCGATAAGGGAGGACGACGATGTCCGAGGCCGTACTGCTGATCGGGACCAAGAAGGGGCTCTGGATCGGCCGCAGCGACGCTGCGCGCAAGGACTGGACGCTGGACGGTCCGGTGAAGCAGTTCGAGATGCAGGGTGTGTACGCGGTCGGCATCGACACCCGCGGCGACCGGCCGCGCGTCTTCGCCGGCGGGACGAGTGAGCATTGGGGACCGGCCGTTTTCCACAGCGACGACCTGGGCGCGAGCTGGGACGAGCCGCCGGAGGGCTCGATAGGGTTCCCGAAGGACTCCGAGACCTCGCTCGAGCGGGTCTGGCAGATCCAGCCGGGTCCCGCGGGTCAGCCAGGCGTGGTGTACGCCGGGACGGAGCCGTCGGCGCTGTGGAAGTCGACCGACGGGGGAGTGACGTTCGAGCTCGTCCGCGGGTTGTGGGACCACCCGCACCGCAAGGAGTGGGGCGCCGGGTTCGGCGGGCAGGCGATCCACACCGTGCTGCCGCACCCGACGGATCCGGATCGGGTCAGCGTCGCGATGTCGACCGGCGGCGTGTATCGGACGGCCGACGGCGGCGCGTCCTGGGAGCCGGCAAACCAGGGGATCAAGGCCTACTTCTTCCCGGATCCGTACCCGGAGTTCGGGCAGTGTGTCCACAAGCTGGCCGCGCACCCGGACGTGCCGGAGCGGATGTTCGCGCAGAACCACCACGGCGTCTACCGGTCCGACGACGGCGGGTCGATCTGGAAGTCGATCGCGGACGGGCTGCCGTCGGACTTCGGCTTCCCGATCGCGGTGCACCCGCACGAGCCGGAGACGGTCTACGTCTTCCCGCTGGTCGCCGACGGGAACCGGATCCCGACCGAGGCGAAGTGCCGGGTCTTCCGGTCCCGCGACGCCGGGTCCACGTGGGAGCCGTTGTCGGAGGGACTTCCCGACGTCCCGTCGTACGCGCCGGTGCTGCGGGACGCGATGTCCACGGACACGGCCGATCCGGCCGGGGTGTACGTCGGCACGCGGGACGGCTGCGTCTACGCGAGCGCGGACGCCGGCGACACGTGGACCGAGGTCGCGCGGCACCTGCCGGACGTGCTCACGGTCCGCGCGGCGGTGATCGGCTGACATGGCGATCGCGGTGAAGCTGCCTACCGTGCTGAGACCGTTCGCGGGTGGCGCCGAGCGGGTCGAGGCCGACGGCGCCACCGTCGGCGAGGTCGTCGCCGCCTTGGAACCGGTCCTGCGGCGACGGCTGACCGACGAACAGGGCGCCGTCCGGCGACACGTGAACATCTACCTCGGCGACGACAACATCCGCGACCTGGACGGCCTCGGTACGGCGGTCCAGGACGGGGACGAGCTCGTGGTCCTGCCGAGCGTGGCGGGCGGCGCATGACCGACGTACTCCTGCTGACCGGCTCACCCGGGTCCGGCAAGACGACCGTGGCCCGCCTTGTCGCGACCGACGCGCCGCGGCCGACCGTGCACGTGACGACGGATGAGTTCTACCGCGCCATCCGCACCGGCTTCATCGCGCCGTACCTGCCGGAGTCCTCCCGGCAGAACGACGTGGTCGTCGACGCGATCGTGGCCGCGGTCGTCGTCTATGCCCGCGGCGGGTACGACGTGGTGGTCGACGGCGTCATCGGCCCGTGGTTCCTGCCGCCGTTCCTGAAGGCAGCGGCCGACGAGCAGTGGACGATGTCGTACGTCGTACTGCGCCCGGACCTGGACACCACGCTGACCCGCGCGCAGCAACGCGCGAGCGACGAGCTGAAGGACGTCGACGCCATCACCGGTCTGTACGGCGCCTTCGCCAACCTCGCCGAGCTGGAGTCGCACGCCCTCGACACCTCCGAGCTGACCGCCGAGCAGACCGCCACCGCCGTCCGCGAGGCCGTCGCCACAGGGGCCTATCGCGTCTGAAACCCGTTGCACGAAGGTGCAAAGCTCGTTTCGGCAGGCGGAATCGGGCCTACCATCGCGGCCATGGGGATCTTTTCGCGGAAACCGGTGGTGGGGGTTCCGGCGCAGGAGTTGCGGCTGGACCAGGCCTGGGCCGACGCGGAGCTCGACGCGGCGTACGCCTCGATCCGCGGTGGGGACCTGGCGGCCGGCCACGCCGTGCTGAGCGCGACGCCGCAGAGCACCGATCTGCGATCGATCCGGGTGATGGGGCTCGGCAAGGCGGCGGTCGGGCACAGCGAGCAGCTCGAGTTGCGGCTGGAGGCGGCGCCGGGCGACCCGGACCTGCTGGTGTGGCTCGGTCATACGCTGGTCTTCGAGGCGTGGGACGTGCGGACCGGACAACTCGCGCAGTACGTCTCCGAGCAGCGGTTCGCCACCTTTCACGACATTCTCCGTACGGCGGCCGAGGTGCTGGACTACGCGATCGCGTCGGCCCCGGACGACGCGGTGCCGTGGGAGGTGCTGCAGTGGGTCGCGACCGGCCTGCACGCGTCGGTCCAGGACAAGAACGACATCTTCCGCTCGGCCATGGAACGCAACCCGGTCAGCTACCAGGCGCACAGCGGGCGAGTGCAGGCGCTGGCTCCGAAGTGGTCGGGCCTGGACCTCGGGCAGATCGTCAGGTTCGGCCGTCAGGTGGTGACGAACGCACAACCCGGCAGCGTGCTCTGCTCGCTGTTCGCACAAGTCGTCAACGAACTCTGGGTCGAAACCCGCGACGTCGCCGATCGTCGAGAAGAACTACTGGCCGCCCGTGACAAGTGGATGCTCCCCGGCCGCCCCGCCGAAGCCGCCGACATCTCCGCCCACGGCGCCATGGCCTTCGCCCTCGATCTCACCGGCGCGAAACCCGCCGCCCTGCACCACGCCACCCAAACCCAAGGCCGCATCGAATCCCTCCCCTGGTCCTACACCACCGCCCCCGACCCCCTAACAGCCTTCACCCGCCTAGGCCGACAGTGACGGTGTAGTCGATTTACAGCGGCATAGAGTGAGGCCATGGTCGATGTGAAGCCACGTAGCCGGACAGTGACCGATGGACTCGAGGCGACTGCGTCGCGTGGGATGCTCCGGGCGGTCGGGATGGGTGACGACGACTGGGCCAAGCCGCAGGTCGGCGTCGCCTCGAGCTGGAACGAGATCACCCCGTGCAACCTGTCCCTGGACCGGCTCGCGAAGGCGGTCAAGGAGGGCGTGCACGCGGCCGGCGGGTACCCGCTGGAGTTCGGCACGATCAGCGTGTCCGACGGCATCTCGATGGGCCACGTCGGCATGCACTACTCACTCGTCAGCCGGGAGATCATCGCCGACTCGGTCGAGACCGTGATGGAGGCCGAGCGGCTCGACGGCTCGGTGCTGCTGGCCGGCTGCGACAAGTCGCTGCCCGGCATGCTGATGGCTGCCGCGCGGCTCGACCTGGCAAGTGTCTTCCTGTACGCCGGTTCCATCATGCCCGGCCGGCTCGGCGACAAGGACGTCACGATCATCGACGCCTTCGAGGCGGTCGGCGCCTGCGTGCGCGGCCTGATCACGCAGGACGAGGTCGACGCCGTCGAACGTGCGATCTGCCCCGGCGAAGGCGCCTGCGGCGGCATGTACACCGCGAACACGATGGCCGCCTCCGCCGAGGCGCTCGGGATGTCGCTGCCCGGCTCGGCCGCCCCGCCCGCGGTGGACCGGCGCCGGGACGGGTACGCCCGCAAGTCCGGCGAGGCCGCGGTCGGCCTGCTGCAGAAGGGGATCACGGCCCGGCAGATCCTTACCAAGCAAGCGTTCGAGAACGCCATCGCCGTCGTGATGGCGCTGGGTGGCTCGACGAACGCCGTACTGCACCTGCTCGCGATCGCACGCGAAGCCGAGGTGGACCTGACCCTGGCCGACTTCAACCGGATCGGCGACCGGGTGCCGCATCTCGGCGACCTGAAGCCGTTCGGCCGCTACGTGATGACCGACGTCGACCGGGTCGGCGGCATCCCCGTGGTGATGCGCGCGCTGCTCGACGCGGGCCTGCTGCACGGCGACTGCCTGACCGTGACCGGCAAGACGATGGCCGAGAACCTCGCTGAGATCGCCCCGCCAGACGTCGACGGCGTGATCATCCGCGCGCTGGACAAGCCGATCCACGGCACCGGCGGGATCACCATCCTGCACGGCTCGCTGGCGCCGGAGGGTGCGGTGGTGAAGAGTGCCGGCTTCGACTCCGACGTCTTCGAGGGTACGGCGCGGGTCTTCGACGGCGAGCGTGGTGCGATGGACGCCGTCGCCTCCCTCAAGCCCGGTGATGTCGTGGTGATCCGCTACGAGGGCCCGAAGGGCGGCCCCGGGATGCGCGAGATGCTCGCCGTGACCGGCGCGATCAAGGGCGCCGGCCTCGGCAAGGACGTGCTGCTGCTCACCGACGGCCGCTTCTCCGGCGGTACGACGGGACTCTGCGTCGGCCACGTCGCGCCGGAAGCTGTGGATGGCGGGCCGATCGCGTTCGTCCGCGACGGCGACCGGATCACGCTCGACGTCAAGAACCGCACCCTCGAGCTCCACGTCAGCGCCGCGGAGCTCGAGCAGCGCAAAGCCGGGTGGACCCCGAAGGCGCCGAACATCACCAAGGGCGTGCTCGGCAAGTACACCCGGCTCGTCCGCTCAGCTTCTGAGGGCGCGGTCTGCATCTAGCCGACGCCCAAGCAGTACGCTCTCGGTCCGCTATCGGTAAGACGGGGATCTCAGATCATGGGACGGTTAGCCGTCGAACTTGACCCGGTCGCGGTGTGTCGGCGAATGTTGCCTACATGCGATCGATTCTCCTCGTACTTGTGCGGCGCGCCGACTGACGCGACCACCGAGTCGAGCGCGCCCCTTCAGCCAACCCGGCGGAAGGGGCCTTTTTATTGAGCTCAGTTGTTGCCAGGGCGACTATCTGCGACCCAGATGTGACCTGACGACAGACAAGAGCGAGGATGGATCGGTCGCGACAAAGCCAACATCGTGACAGGACAGGAAGGCACTCATGAGTGAGCAGCTGACCGGGGCACAGGCTCTGATCCGCGCGCTGGAACATGCCGGAGTGGACACCGTCTTCGGCATCCCGGGTGGCGCGATCCTCCCGGCGTACGACCCGATGCTCGACTCGACCCAGATCCGCCACATCCTGGTACGTCACGAGCAGGGCGCCGGCCACGCCGCCCAGGGGTACGCCTCGGCGTCCGGCAAGGTCGGCGTCTGCATGGCCACCTCCGGCCCGGGCGCGACCAACCTGGTGACGCCGATCGCCGACGCCTACATGGACTCGGTCCCGCTGGTCGCGATCACCGGCCAGGTGGCCAGCGCCGCGATCGGCACGGACGCCTTCCAGGAGGCCGACATCCGCGGCATCACGATGCCGATCACCAAGCACAACTTCCTGGTCAACGACCCGAACGACATCGCCACCACGGTCGCCGAGGCGTTCTACATCGCCTCCACCGGCCGGCCCGGCCCGGTGCTGGTCGACGTGACCAAGGACGCGATGCAGGCCAAGGTCGACTTCCACTGGCCGACCGAGCTCTCGCTGCCCGGCTACCGGCCGGTGACCCGCCCGCACCCCAAGCAGGTGCGCGAGGCGGCCCGGCTGATCGCGGCCGCCGAGAAGCCGGTGCTGTACGTCGGCGGCGGCGTGATCCGGGCCCAGGCCGACGCCGAGCTGAAGGAGCTCGCCGAGCTGCTCGGCATCCCGGTGGTCACCACGCTGATGGCCCGCGGCGCGTTGCCCGACACCCACGACCTGCACTTCGGCATGCCGGGCATGCACGGCTCGGTGTCCGCGGTCGGCGCCCTGCAGCGGTCCGACCTGCTGATCTGCCTGGGCGCCCGCTTCGACGACCGGGTGACCGGCAAGCTCGACTCGTTCGCCCCCGAGGCGAAGGTGATCCACGCCGACATCGACCCGGCCGAGATCGGCAAGAACCGGGCCGCCGACGTGCCGATCGTGGGCGACTGCAAGGAGGTCATCACCGACCTGATCGCCGCCCTGCGGACCGAGATCACGAACACCGGCCGCACCCCGTCGTACGACACCTGGCGCAAGCAGCTCGAGGCGGTCCGGGCGAAGTACCCGGTCGCGTACGACGAGCCCGACGACGGCACGCTGTCGCCGCAGCACGTGATCGAGCGGATCGGCAAGATCGCCGGCCCGGACGCCGTCTACACCGCCGGCGTCGGCCAGCACCAGATGTGGGCCGCGCACTACCTGCCGTTCGAGAAGCCCGGCCACTGGCTGAACTCCGGCGGCCTCGGCACCATGGGGTACGCCGTCCCGGCCGCGATGGGCGCGAAGGTCGCCCGGCCGGACAAGACCGTGTGGGCGATCGACGGCGACGGCTGCTTCCAGATGACCAACCAGGAGCTGGTCACCTGCGCGCTGGAGGGCATCCCGATCAAGGTTGCCGTGATCAACAACCAGTCGCTGGGCATGGTCCGGCAGTGGCAGACGCTGTTCTACGACCAGCGCTACTCCAACACCGACCTGCACTCGGCCCGGATCCCGGACTTCGCCAAGCTGGCCGAGGCGATGGGCGGCGTCGGGCTGCGCTGCTCCGACCGGGACTCGGTGGACGCGACGATCGAGAAGGCGATGGCGGTCCACGACGCGCCGGTCGTGGTCGACTTCGTGGTGCACCGCGACGCGATGGTCTGGCCGATGGTCGCGGCCGGCATGAGCAACGACGAGATCCAGATCGCCCGTGACATGGCGCCGACCTGGGACAGCGAGGAGCTGTAGCCGTGACTGAGCGAAGCGAAGGAACAATCCAACACAGCGTAACTTGTGCCTCATCGGCGCCCGGAGCGAAGCGAGGACGTCGATGAGTAAGCACACATTGTCGATCCTGGTCGAGAACAAGCACGGTGTGCTGGCCCGGGTGGCGGCGCTGATCTCGCGGCGCGGGTTCAACATCGACTCGCTCGCGGTCGGCCCGACCGAGCATCCGGAGGTGTCCCGGATGACCATCGCGGTCAGCGTGGACGAGCAGCCTCTGGAGCAGATCACCAAGCAGCTGAACAAGCTGGTGAACGTGATCAAGATCGTCGAGCTCGAGCCCAGCCAGACGGTTCAGCGTGAACTGCTGCTGGTGAAGGTCAAGGCGGACACCCTGACCAGGGGACAGGTGCTGGAGACCGTCCAGCTGTTCCGTGCGAAGGTGGTGGACGTCGCACCGGACGCGATCACGATCGAGGCGACCGGTAATCCCGACAAACTCGAGGCCATGCTCCGGGTGCTGGAACCCTTCGGCGTCCGCGAGCTGGTGCAGTCCGGCATGGTGGCGATCGGACGGGGCAGCCGCTCCATCTCCGACCGCACCCTGCGGCCGGTCCCGGTGCCACCGCCACACGTCGCTTCGGGCACCCCGAACGTCCAGGCACAGCCCGCCGGCGATCGACCGCACCCGGTTCCGGCGCCGCCGCCGGGCCGATCCGTGGCCCGGCACAGCTGAGTCGCAGCGCCGTACCGAATTTCACTACAGAGGAGAAGAGCCCAAAGTGGCAGCTGAAATGTTCTACGACGACAACGCCGACCTGTCGGTGATCCAGGGCCGCCACGTGGCCGTACTCGGCTACGGCAGCCAGGGCCACGCCCACGCGCTGTCGCTGCGCGACTCCGGCGTCGATGTCCGGGTCGGCCTGCCCGAGGGTTCCAAGAGCCGCGCCAAGGCCGAGGCCCACGGCCTGCGCGTGGTCGCCCCAGCCGAGGCGTGCGAGGAGGCCGACGTGATCGTCGTCCTCGCGCCGGACCCGGCGCAGCGCAAGCTGTACACCGAGGCGATCGAGCCGAACCTGGTCGACGGCGACGCGCTCGTCTTCGGCCACGGCTTCAACATCCGGTTCGGCTACATCAAGCCGCCGGCCGGTGTGGACGTGTTCATGGTTGCCCCGAAGGGCCCGGGCCACCTGGTCCGCCGCGAGTTCTCCGAGGGCCGCGGCGTCCCGGTGCTGGTCGCGGTCGAGCAGGACGCCGGCGGCAAGGCCTGGGACCTGGCGCTCTCGTACGCCAAGGGCATCGGCGGCCTGCGGGCCGGCGGCATCAAGACCACCTTCACCGAGGAGACCGAGACCGACCTGTTCGGTGAGCAGGCCGTCCTCTGCGGTGGTGTGTCGGCGCTGATCCAGGCCGGCTTCGAGACGCTCACCGAGGCCGGCTACCAGCCCGAGGTCGCGTACTTCGAGTGCCTGCACGAGCTCAAGCTGATCGTCGACCTGATCTACGAAGGCGGTATCGCCAAGCAGCGCTGGTCGGTCTCCGACACCGCCGAGTACGGCGACTACGTGTCCGGCCCGCGGATCATCGACGCGTCGGTGAAGGCGCGGATGAAGGAGGTGCTGGCCGACATCACCGACGGCACCTTCGCCGCCCGGTTCATCGCCGACCAGGACGCCGGCGCGCCGGAGTTCGCCGAGTTCCGCAAGCAGAGCGAGTCGCACCCGATCGAGGCCGTGGGCAAGGAGCTGCGCGGCCTGATGGCGTGGGTCAAGTCGCACGACGAGGACTACGTCGAGGGCACCGCAGCCCGCTGACGCGCACGAAGCAGAGGTCCGGGGCACCCAGGTGGGTGGCCCGGACCTCTGCTTTTGGCACAATCAGTGACGAGTCCGACGCGGGTGTGGGGGAGGTGACCGGTGGTGGAGGACGGCAGACAGCTGCCGCGGCCGCCTCGGCGGGTTCCTGCGGGTGCGCCGCCGCTCACCCAGCTCCAGGTCAGCACCCCGCGGGCTCCGCAGCCGCCACCGCGCCAGCCGTGGAAGTTCGGCCGGTTCCTGGCCGGGTTCGTGGTCGTGCTGCTGATCCTGGGCGCCGGTGCGAGCGGCGGCTGGTACCTGCGCGCCCAGAGCCTGCGGCTCGACACCGAGCAGGTCCTCGAGTCGGTCAGGTCCGGGGTCGTCCGCGTCCTGGCCACGACCTGCGAGGGCACCGGCGAGGCAACCGGGGTGCTGATCGGTGACAACAAGGTCCTGACCGCCGCGTCCGCGATCCGGCAGCCGCTGTCGATCGCGATCATGACCGAGGACGGCCGGGTCCGCCGGGTCAATCAGCTCGGCAGCAGCGCCGACGGCGTCGCCGTACTGCGGTTGCTCACTCGACTGGACGTCGAGCCGGTCCCGCTCGCGTCGGCGAACCCCGACCCGAAGGCCGAGCGGGCCCTCCTCGGCTACACCGCGGCCGGCCAGCTGACCTCGCGATCGGTCGGTACGACGGAGCAGCCGCAGGCACTCAGCTCGGTGCTGAACACCGCCAAACTCGGCGGCCCCGTGGTCGACAAATCCGGCCAGGTCGTCGGCCTGGTCACCGGTGACACACTCACCACCAGCACGATCGTCCCCCTCGACAAGCTGCAGGGCTACGTCGCGGCCAAGCCCGTCGGCCGCACAGCCGAGCCGTCAGGGACCTGCAAGCGGTCGCGTGGTCCGCA
Organism: Kribbella sp. NPDC050820; assembly: GCF_040653975.1. NCBI lineage: Bacteria > Bacillati > Actinomycetota > Actinomycetes > Propionibacteriales > Kribbellaceae > Kribbella > Kribbella sp. NPDC050820. Next base: position 25,943 of record NZ_JBFAHB010000018.1, on the reverse strand, counting down.
AACCGCGATGGTCCCGGAGCTGCTGGTCGCGGCCACCCCGCTCGCGCTGGAGTCACAGAAGGCGCTCGGCAACTTCCTGACCCTGGAGAACCGGCACGACTTTCCCGCCTTGCAGCAGCAGGTGTACTCGAAGGCGATGACCCGTTCTTATCCGGAGAGTAAGGACCGGGCCAACCATGAGACGTCGTACTTCTTCGGCGCCAAGATCATCGAGGTGACCCGGTTCGACGCTGACGGCGCGAACGTCCGGATGACCTTCACCATCCTGTTCTCACCGAACGCCCGGGGTGCGAAGGGCGGGACCTGCAACCAGCTGGACCTGCGTTATCAGCTCGTCCGGGAGCGCGGCCAGCTCCGCCTCGGTGGAACCGGCGAGACGGTTTCTCCGACGCGGATGTGCGACTCCGACTGACCGGATCCTGGGTGCGCAGGTGGCCGGTTGGGGCGACAAGGTACTATCAGTGACAGCGGGCACAGCGCGGTGCTCTGATCAACGAGCCCCTACCGCTTCTGCAGGAGACTTCTCCCATGACTGACGTAACCCGGCCCGTCGTCCTGATCGCCGAAGAGCTCAGCCCGGCCACCGTCGAGGCCCTCGGTCCCGACTTCGAGATCCGGCACGCCAACGGCGCCGACCGCGCCGAGCTGCTCCCGGCCATCGCCGACGTCGACGCCATCCTGATCCGCAGCGCCACCAAGGTGGACGCCGAGGCGCTGGCCGCGGCCAAGCGGCTCAAGGTCGTCGCCCGGGCCGGTGTCGGCCTGGACAACGTGGACGTGAAGGCCGCCACCCAGGCGGGCGTGATGGTGGTCAACGCGCCGACCTCCAACATCGTCTCCGCCGCCGAGCTCGCGGTCGCGCTGCTGCTGGCCGCCGCGCGCCGGGTCCCGGCCGCTGACCAGTCGCTGAAGAACGGCGAGTGGAAGCGCAGCAAGTACTCCGGCGTCGAGCTGTTCGAGAAGACCGTCGGCATCGTCGGCCTGGGCAAGATCGGCGTCCTGGTCGCGCAGCGGCTGGCCGCCTTCGGCATGAACGTGATCGCCTACGACCCGTACGTGCAGGCCGGCCGGGCCGCGCAGATGGGCGTCCGGCTCGCGACCCTGGACGAGCTGCTGTCGGTCAGCGACTTCATCTCGGTGCACCTGCCGAAGACCCCGGAGACGATCGGCCTGATCGGCGACGAGGAGCTGCACAAGGTCAAGCCCGAGGTCATCGTCGTGAACGCCGCCCGCGGCGGCATCGTCGACGAGCAGGCGCTGCACAGCGCGCTCAAGGAGGGCCGGGTGGCTGCCGCCGGTCTCGACGTGTTCGCGACCGAGCCGTGCATCGACTCGCCGCTGTTCGAGTTCGACAACGTGGTCGCCACCCCGCACCTGGGCGCGTCCACCGACGAGGCGCAGGAGAAGGCCGGAATCGCGGTCGCGAAGTCGGTCCGGCTGGCGCTGTCGGGTGAGCTGGTCCCGGACGCGGTCAACGTCCAGGGCGGCGTGATCGCAGAAGACGTACGGCCCGGCATCGCGCTCACCGAGAAGCTCGGCCGGATCTTCACCGCGCTGGCCGGCGGCGTCGCGCAGCAGCTCGACGTCGAGGTCCGCGGCGAGATCACGCAGTACGACGTGAAGGTGCTCGAGCTGGCCGCGCTGAAGGGCGTGTTCGCCGACGTGGTCGAGGACAACGTCTCGTACGTGAACGCCCCGCTGCTGGCCGCCGAGCGTGGGCTCGAGGTCCGCCTCGTCACCGACCACGACAGCCCGGAGCACCGCAACCTGATCACCCTGCGTGGCACCCTGGCCGACGGTGTCCAGGTCTCGGTCAGCGGCACGCTGGTCGGCGTCCGGCAGTCCGAGCGGCTGGTCGAGATCGACGGGTTCGACGTCGAGATCGAGCTGTCGGCGCACCTGGCCTTCCTCACCTACGAGGACCGGCCCGGCATCGTCGGCCAGATCGGCCGCATCCTCGGCGACGCGGACGTGAACATCGCCGGCATGCAGGTCAGCCGGGACCGCAAGGGCGGCAAGGCGCTGGTCGCCCTGGCCGTCGACTCCGCGATCCCGACCGCCGTCCTGGACGACATCGCCACCGCGGTCCAGGCCGACACCGCCCGGGCCGTGGACCTGGACGACTGATTCAAAACAACGACTGCTTTACTAGGAGGTAGTCAGCCGCCCGCAGGCGCATGGCGGCCGATCAGGGCCCGAGTCCAATGACTCGGGCCCGCCTCATGTCTAGCGGCGGGTGGCCAGCAGTACGGCGGCGTCCGGCGCGACCATCACCTCGACGGTGGTGAACCGCTTGTCCATCAGCCAGTCCTGGCGCAGCGTGTCCACCCGGCCCTCGTACATCGGCGGCCACACCGCGGACGGCGTGAAGTCGTCCAGTACGACGAACCCGCCGGGCTCGACCACGTCGGCGATGATGTCGCGGGCGCCGATCTTCGCCTCCCGCGCGTCCACGAACAGCAGCGCGAACGGGCCCCGCTCGATCAGCGCGGTCCAGTCGGCCGAGACGACCTCGATCAGCTCGTCGTCGGCGAACAGCTCCGCCACCGCCTGCGCCAGCTGCGGATCGCTCTCCGCGGTGACGATCCTCGTGTTCTCGCCGGCGCCGCTGCGCAGCCAGGCCGAGCCGACGCCGCAGCCGGTCCCGAGCTCGCCGACGATGCCGGTCTTCGACGCCGCCAGGCTGGCGAGCAGCCGGCCGGTCTCGTTCCTGGTCGAGCTGACGAATCCACGCCGTCCGGACAGGCTGAGGGCCGCCGACACCAGCGGCGGCAGTTCTGGAGGTGCACTCACCGGGTGAGAGTCGCACAGCATTGGTCCAGGCATCGCACCGGGATCTCACATCTCGGGACAACGTGCCCGCATAGTGGCGATTTAGTCGGACGTCAGAGTAAATTCGGACCCGTCGTGCCGCCCGTTCCACAGTCGGCGAGACCCATTCCGGAGAACACCATGTACGACATGTATCCAGCCAACTGGCCCGCGATCGACGCCCGGGAACCGAAGGCGGCTCGCCGTCGCCGACCGGCCCGCCGTACCGTCGAAGCAGCATCCGACGTCAGGGCTGCCCAGGAAGCCGTGAACCGCCTCTACAACGGGGGAGAACCCAAGAAGTGAGCACGCAACAGACCTTCAGGCTGGCCGTCGTTCCCGGTGACGGGATCGGACCCGAGGTGACGACCGAGGCGCTGAAGGTGCTCGACGCGGTCGCCGCGCAGCACGGCGTGACGTTCGAGCGGACCGAGTACGACCTCGGCGCCCGGCGCTGGCACGCCACCGGCGAGACGCTGCCGGACGCCGAGCTGGAGGCGATCCGCAGCCACGACGCCATCCTGCTGGGCGCGATCGGCGACCCGACGGTGCCGTCCGGCGTGCTCGAGCGGAACCTGTTGCTGAAGCTGCGGTTCACCCTGGACCACTACGTCAACCTGCGCCCGTCCAAGATCTACCCGTCCGTCGGCTCCCCGCTGGCGAGCCCGGGCGAGGTCGACTTCGTCGTCGTCCGCGAGGGCACCGAGGGCCCGTACACCGGCAACGGCGGCGCGCTGCGCGTCGGCACGTCGGCCGAGATCGCCACCGAGGTGTCGGTCAACACGGCGTACGGCGTCGAGCGGGTCGTCCGGGACGCCTTCGCCCGGGCGATGGCGCGGCCGCGCAAGAAGCTCACCTTGGTGCACAAGAACAACGTGCTCGTGCACGCCGGCCACCTGTGGAAGCGGACCGTGGACGCGGTGGCGACGGAGTTCCCGGAGATCGCCGTGGACTACCTGCACGTGGACGCGGCGACCATCTTCCTGGTCACCGACCCGGCCCGGTTCGACGTGATCGTCACCGACAACCTGTTCGGCGACATCATCACCGACCTGGCCGCCGCGATCAGCGGTGGCATCGGGCTGGCCGCGAGCGCCAACATCAACCCGGACCGGACCGCGCCGAGCATGTTCGAGCCGGTGCACGGCTCCGCGCCGGACATCGCCGGCCAGCAGAAAGCGGACCCGACCGCGGCGATCCTGTCCGCCGCGCTTCTGTGCGACCACCTCGGCCTGGCCGAGGCCGCCGCGGCGATCGAGGCGGCCGTCACGGCCGACATCGAGGAGCGCACCGGAGCCGCCCGGACCACCGCCGAGATCGGGGACGCGATCGCCAAGCGGGCAGCAGGCTGAGGCTCGCATGACCACCTGCCCGAGAGGTACGGTGCGCTCATGAGCGAGCGTAGCGAGCGAACAAAAACACTGTCGCCCACGGCGCTCATGCGGACACCGAGCGACAGCGAGGTGGGTGCATGAGCGCCGATCTGCAGTTCACCGTTGAGCCAACCACCCATGCGGCCAGCGACGACCAGCGCAGCGCGATCCTGGCGAACCCGGGATTCGGGCAGAACTTCTCCGACCACATGGCGATCGCCACCTGGGACAAGGAGAACGGCTGGCACGACGCGAGGATCACCGCCTTCGGACCGCTGGAGCTGTCTCCGGCTACCGCGGTGTTCCACTACGCCCAGACCATCTTCGAAGGGATGAAGGCCTACCGGCATCCCGACGACTCGATCCACCTGTTCCGCCCCGAGGCCAACGCGGCCCGGTTCGCGAGGTCCGCGTACCGGCTCGCGCTCCCGGAGCTGCCCGAGGCGGCGTTCCTGGACTCGCTGCACAAGCTGGTCGAGCTCGACCGGGCCTGGGTGCCCGGCGGTGGCGAGACGTCGCTCTACCTGCGGCCGTTCATGTTCGGCTCGGACCCGTTCCTCGGCGTCCGGCCGTCGGCCCAGGTCACCTACTGCGTGATCGCCTCGCCGGCCGGCTCGTACTTCGCGAACGGCGTCAAGCCGGTCCGGATCTGGCTGAGCGAGGAGTACACCCGGGCCGCCCCCGGCGGCACCGGCGCGGCCAAGACGGGCGGCAACTACGCCTCGTCGCTGCTCGCCCAGGCCGAGGCCATCGAGCAGGGCTGCGACCAGGTCGCGTTCCTGGACGCGGTCGAGAAGAAGTGGGTCGAGGAGCTCGGCGGGATGAACCTGTACTTCGTCCTCGACGACAACTCCGTGGTCACCCCGGAGCTGTCCGGCACCATCCTCGAGGGCGTCACCCGGGACTCGATCCTGAAGCTGGTCACCGACCTCGGCCACCACGTCACCGAGCGCAAGATCTCGATCGACGAGTGGCGCGACGGCGCCGCCTCGGGCAAGATCCGCGAGGTCTTCGCCTGCGGCACCGCCGCCGTGATCACGCCGGTCGCGTCGCTGAAGTGGGAGGACGGCGAGGTGCAGGTCGCCGACGGCAACGGTGGCCCGACCACCGCCGCGGTCCGCAGCGCCCTGCTCGACGTCCAGTACGGCCGCGCGGCCGACCCGCACGGCTGGATGACCCGCGTCTGCTGATCCCTTGGTTTCCTGGCGACCCGCTCCTGCTTCAGGAGCGGGTCGCCGCACAACCAGATGCCAAGAGCAACAACCGCTTTTCACAGCAGCTTTTCAGGTCTGTGGTGTGGACGGGCGGTCGCTGTCCACCGCCGGGTTTGGATAGGGTCGGGGCCCATGAGCAGCTTCCCGGACGACGTCGAGGCCTACTACGCCGAGCTCGCCGAGCGGCGCGGCTGGTCACCTGAGACCGCCGCCGCGATCCGGTCCACCGTGCAGCTGATCCGGGACCTCGACCGCGGCACCGCCCCGCGGACGTACGGCGCGCTTGCCGACGACAACGGAACCGACTGGCTGTACGAGGCGGTCTGGCACGAGCGCGAGTGGGTCGTGGTCCGCCAGCTCGGCGCGGCCGAGGACGGCACGATCACCCGGTACTGGTGGCAGCGTCTCGAGGACGACGAGGGCATGCTCACCGACCAGGCGCTCGACCGCGACGAGTGGGGGCTGCGGGCGCTCACCCGCGAGGACTTCTACACCGCCTGGGACGACCCGGGCTGGTCCCTCACCGCCTGATTCCTGAACTCTGCGGTACTCCGCAGTACTGAATGTTCGTGATTCGAGACGCTGCCGCCACCTGGCGGACATGTTGTGGCAGACTGCCGAATGTCATGAAGAACTGCCGGGTCATTATTCCCTAGGCGCGCTCAGCAAGCTGTACCTGAGCGCGCAGACCTCTCGCACCTTGCGGGAGGTTTTTTGTTTGCCCCCGACAGTCCAGCCGCACCCCTCCGGAAGGCCGACCATGAGCATCTCGGACGAGTTCCACGTCTACGACACGACTCTGCGCGACGGTGCGCAGCAGGAGGGGCTGGCGCTGTCCGTGGCCGACAAGATTGCCATCGCGCAGCACCTGGACGACCTCGGGGTGGGGTTCATCGAGGGCGGCTGGCCGGGCGCGGTGCCGAAGGACACCGAGTTCTTCGAGCGGGCCCGGACCGAGCTGCACCTGCGCAACGCGACGTTCGCGGCCTTCGGCGCGACCCGCAAGCCCGAAGCCGTCGCGGCCGACGACCCGCAGGTCGCCGCCCTGCGTGACTCCGGCGCCGCGGTCGTCACACTCGTTGCCAAGAGCCACGATGCGCACGTCGAGCGCGCCTTGCGGACGACGCTCGACGAGAACCTCCGGATGGTCGCCGACACCGTGACGCACCTACGCGAGCACGGCCAGCGGGTCTTCCTCGACACCGAGCACTTCTTCGACGGGTACCGCGCCAACCGGGACTACGCGCTGGAAGTCGTACGAGTAGCCGCCGAGGCCGGGGCCGACGTGGTCGCGCTCTGCGACACCAACGGCGGGACGCTACCGCGGGAGCTCCAGGACGTCGTACGCGATGTCCTCGAATCCACCGGTGCCCGGCTCGGCATCCACTGTCACAACGACGCCGGCTGCGCGGTGGCGAACTCGATCGCCGCCGTCGAAGCCGGCGTTACGCACGTCCAGGGCACGATCAACGGGTACGGCGAACGCACCGGTAACGCCGACCTGCTCGCGATCGTGGCCAACCTCGAGCTGAAGCGGGGAATGGAACTGCTTCCGGCCGGCCGGCTGGCCGAGTCGTTCCGGATCGCGCACGCGATCGCCGAGGTGACGAACGTGCCGCCGTCGACCCGGCAGCCGTACGTCGGTGTGTCCGCCTTCGCCCACAAGGCAGGGCTGCACGCCAGCGCCATCAAGGTGGATCCCGACCTCTACCAGCACACGGATCCCGCCTTGGTCGGCAACGACATGCGGATGCTTGTCTCCGAGATGGCCGGCCGGGCCAGTGTCGAGCTGAAGGGCCGCGAGCTCGGCTTCGACCTCGGCAACGACCGCGACCTGGTCAGCCGGGTGACCGAGCGGGTCAAGGAGATGGAGGCCCGCGGGTACACATTCGAGGCGGCGGACGCGTCGTTCGAGCTGCTGCTCACCGAGGAGGTCACCGGCCGGCGGGCCAGCTTCTTCGACGTCGAGTCGTGGCGGGTGATCACCGAGTCGCGCGCCGACGGCGAGGCAGTGTCGGAGTCGACGGTGAAACTGGTCGCCGGCGGCGAGCGGGAGATCGTCACCGGCGAGGGCAACGGCCCGGTGAACGCCCTCGACCACGCGCTGCGGACCGCGATCGAGCGCGCGTACCCGGTGGTGAACAAGTTCGAGCTGGTCGACTACAAGGTCCGGATCCTCGACCAGGGCCACGGGACGGACGCGGTGATCAGAGTCCTCATCGAGACCGCGGACGGCGAAGGCTCCTGGGTCACGGTCGGCGTCGGCCACAACATCGTCGAGGCGTCCTGGGAGGCCCTCGTCGACGGCTTCACGTACGGCCTGCTCCGCCACAAGGAGGTCGCCCGATGACCGTGCTGGCCGCCCAGCAGACGCAGACCGTCTTCACCGCCACCGTGGTCGAGACCGGCGGCCTGCTCGCCCGCATCGCCGTACTCCTCAACCCGTACGACGTCCGCGAGCTCTCCCTCTCCCTCGACGACGGCCTCCTCCGCGTAGTCGTCGAAGGCAACGGCTTCGACGCCGGCCGGGTCGCCGCCCGCCTGGAGAAGATCATCGGCATCCTCGAGGTCGAGGTGAATTAAGATCCCCCGGGTCTTCGCGGACCCGGGGGATCTCAACGGTCATTCCCAGCTCAGTCCGCTCGACGACTGGTACTCGATCACCCGGGTCTCGAAGAAGTTCTTCTCCTTCTTCAGATCCATCACCTCCGACATCCAGCCGAACGGGTTGCGGGTCTCGCCGAAGATGGGCGCGAGGCCGATCTGCTCGGCGCGGCGGTCGGTGATGAAGTGCATGTACTGCTCGCACAGCTCCGCCGTCAGCCCGAGCATGCCGTTCGGCATCGTCGCGCGCCCGTACGCCACCTCGAGCTCACACGCCTCGGTCAGCATCTGCCGCACCTCGGCCTGGAACGCCGCCGTCCACAGGTGCGGGTTCTCCTGCTTGATCTGGTTGATGCAGTCGATGCCGAAGTTCAGGTGGATGGACTCGTCGCGCAGGATGTACTGGTACTGCTCGGCGATCCCGACCATCTTGTTCCGCCGGCCGAGCGACAGGATCTGCGCGAACCCGGTGTAGAACCACATCCCCTCGAACACGACGTAGAACGCGATCAGGTCCCGCAGGAAGGCGGTGTCGGCTTCCGGCGTCCCCGTGCGGAAGTCCGGATCCTCCAGGTGCTGGGTGTACTTCAGCGCCCAGGCGTCCTTGTCCGAGATCGACGGCACCTCCCGGTACATGTTGAACAACTCGCCCTCGTCCAGGCCGAGCGACGTGCAGATGTACTGGAAGGTGTGCGTGTGCACGGCCTCCTCGAACGCCTGGCGCAGCAGGTACTGCCGGCACTCGGGGTTGGTCAGCTGCCGGTAGACGGCCAGCACGATGTTGTTCGCGACCAGCGACTCCGCGGTGGCGAAGAAGCCGAGGTTGCGCTTCAGCATCAGCCGCTCGTTGTCGGTCAGTCCGTCGCGAGCCCCTGGTGGACGCCGCCACAGCGCGATGTCCGCCTGCATGGACACCTCGGTCGGCATCCAGTGGTTGTTGCATCCGGCAAGGTACTTCTCCCAGGCCCACCGGTACTTCAGCGGCAGCAACTGGTTGACGTCCGCCCGCGCGTTGATCATCGCCTTGTCGTCGACGTGCACCCGGCCGGCGCCGACGGAGATCTCGCCCAATCCGGTGGTCACTGGCACGCCTCGCATTCCGGGTCGTCGATGGCACACACGGCTCCGGTCGGTGCAGGAAGGTTCACCGGTACGGCGTTCAGCCGGCCGTCCGTGCCTTGCAGCGTGGACTTCTCCACGTGGGTCGCTGACTGGGAACGCAGGTAATAAGTCGTCTTGAGGCCATGACGCCATGCCGACCGGTACAGCTCGTCCAGCGCCCGGCCCGACGGCGCGGCCATGTAGAGGTTCAGCGACTGCGCCTGGTCGATCCACTTCTGCCGCCGCGAGGCCGCCTTCACCAGCCACCGCGGCTCGATCTCGAACGCGGTCGCGTACAGCTCGCGCAGGTCGGCCGGGACGCGCTCGATCCCGGCGAGGATGCCGTCGTGGTACTTCAGGTCCGACACCATCACCTGGTCCCACAGCCCGCGCGCCTTCAGGTCGGCGACCAGGTACGGGTTCGCCACCGTGAACTCGCCGGACATGTTCGACTTCACGAACAGGTTGCTGTACGCCGGTTCGATCGACTGGCTCACCCCGCAGATGTTGGAGATCGTCGCGGTCGGCGCGATCGCCATCACGTTGGAGTTGCGCATCCCGTCCCGCAGAACCTTCGCCCGGAGCGCGTCCCAATTGAGTTGCTTGCTTTCGTCAACGATCAGGTCGCCGTCGCGGGCGTTCCGCAGCAGCGCGATCGAGTCGATCGGCAGCACACCCTGACTCCACAGCGAACCGTCGTACGTCGAGTAGCGGCCGCGCTCGGCGGCGAGCTCGCTGGACGCCTCGATCGCGTGGTAGCTGATCTGCTCCATCGAGGTGTCGGCGAAGGTGACGGCCGCGTCGGCGGAGTACGGGATGCGCAGCCGGAAGAGCGCGTCGGCAAAGCCCATCAGGCCGAGGCCGACCGGGCGGTGCCGCTGGTTGGCGCGCTCGGACTCCGGAGTGGTGTAGAAGTTCACGTCGATGACGTTGTCGAGCATCCGGACCGCTGTCTTCACTGTGTCGCGCAGCAGCTCGGCGTCGAGGCCCTCGTCGGTGAGATGCGCGACCAGGTTGACCGAACCGAGGTTGCAGACCGCGGTCTCGTCAACGGTGGTGTTGAGGGTGATCTCGGTGCACAGGTTCGACGAGTGGACCACGCCGTCGTGCTGCTGCGGCGACCGCAGGTTGCAGGCGTCCTTGAAGGTGATCCACGGATGCCCGGTCTCGAACAGCACGGTCAGCATCCGCCGCCACAGCTCGACCGCCCGGACCCGGCGGAACACCTTGATCTCGCCGCGATCCGCCGCTTCCTCGTAACCGCGGTAGGCCTCGGCGAAGGCAGCGCCGTACAGATCGTGGAGGTCGGGGACCTCGTCGGGGGAGAAGAGCGTCCACTGGCCGTCCGCCTCGACGCGCTGCAGGAACAGATCGGGCACCCAGTTCGCCGTGTTCATGTCGTGCGTCCGGCGGCGCTCGTCGCCGGTGTTCTTGCGCAGGTCGAGGAACTCCTCGAGGTCGATGTGCCAGGTCTCCAGGTAGGCGCACACCGCGCCCTTGCGCTTGCCGCCGTTGTGGGCCAAGCCGGCGCTGGTCATGTACGACTCGTCGACCTCGACCTCGAGGTCGTGCACGACTGGCACGGTCGCAATTGTGCTCACCTCTCGCACGCGCGAGAAGACCATGCTTTGGTGTGCGATCCAGTTGAGCTTCCGGATGGGCGTGACGCCCACGAGTTCGGCAATCCCAGGTACGGCGGGAATACGGAGGTCGAAGACGTGCACAGGTTTCGAAAAGGTAATCCCGGATCCGTCGGAGCGCTGACCGACGTGACGATCGTCGCGCGTGCGGTATTGCCCTGCGGTGGGAATTCCTAGCCGGAGCAGCTGGTAGCGCAGGCCGTTGACGAGCTTTCGTGAAGTAGTCGTGAAGTAGATCTCCTTGCCACGCGAGACTCCACCGTCTGTTTCCAGGAGCCCGCGGATGAGCGCACGGGTCTGGGCGAGCGGGAGATGCGCGAGTCGACGCGCGATGTGCTTGCGATGTTGCTCGTCGTAGAGGTCCTTGCCGGCGAACGGTAGCGTCGCTTCGCCGGGTCCGGCGATACGTCCCGTCAACGGGTCCCTTCTGGGGCCGCGTCCCGCCGCCCAATGGACCTGTGCGTAGCTGTCACCGCGACTGGTCTCCCAGAAGTGGATTTCGCGAGCGCTGAGGTAATCGCGTACGAACGACAGGTGCGTGTCGCGCTGTGGATTGCCGGACACTCCCCACTGACTGCCGTTTTTCGACAGGTGGCCGTCACCGAGGAGGATGCCGTACAGGCGTGCATCGTCTTCGGTCAGACCGTGAACCGGAATGACCTCCTTTGGGACGACCTGCCCGACGTAGTCACCGCTGCTGAGCATGCCGGCCTCGACCCAGGCTGCTTGTGCCTTTCCCTTCGCGAGCCACTCGAGCGTTCGCTCGTTACTCTGCTCCATCGGCACGCCTTGAATCGCGTAGAGAGGATGACCTGCCGTAACCGTGAGCGGTTCGATCGAATGCTTCACGTCGATCTCCACCATCGGGTCGTTTTGGTCGTACGTGAATGTCTTCGTTACCTCGCGATACTTACCGCTCGCACCGAGCACCAGATCGCCCGTCGTGATCTCGCTGATCGGTGTTGCGCCGCATGCGGCATAGACGAGAGTCTCCGGAGCAAAACACTGATTGACCGCGACCGCCGTGTCGTTGGCGATCTTCAGGAACGGTACGACGCCCTGCGACTCGCCGTTGGTCCCGCGGATCTTGGCGCCGATGCCGCGGACCGGGGTCCAGTCGTTGCCGAGACCGCCGGAGTACTTGGCGAGCAGGGCGTTGTTGCGGATCTTGGTGAAGATGCCGCCCAGGTCGTCCTCGACCGTGGTGAGGAAGCAGGACGACAGCTGCGGCCGGGTCGTGCCGGAGTTGAACAGCGTCGGCGTGGAGGACATGAACCGGAACGAGCTGAGCAGCTCGTAGAACTGGATGGCCCGCGCCTCGCGGTCGTCCTCGCGCAGCGCCATCCCCATCGCGACCCGCAGGAAGAAGGCTTGCGGCAGCTCGTACCGCACTTTGTCGATGTGCAGCAGATAGCGGTCGTAGAGGGTCTGCAGGCCGAGGAACGCGAAGTCGAGGTCGCGCTCGGGCTTGATCGCGGCCGCGAGCGCGGTCAGGTCGAAGCTCGCGAGCTCCGGGTCGAGCTGGCCCGCCTCGATGCCGGTCCGGATGTACTCCGGGAAGTACGCCGGGTACGCCGTAGTCATGTCGGCCTGGCTCGCCTGCCGCGGCTCGCCGTGCACGCGGCCGAGTGTCTCGCGGCGGATCTGGTCGAGCAGCAGGCGGGAGGCGGCGAAGCTGTACTGCGGCTCGGTCTCGACGTACGACCGCGCCGCCATCACCAGCGCGAGCTCGACCTCGTGCTGGGCGATGCCGTCGTAGCAGGAGCCGAGCGTCGCGTCGAAGATCAGCTGCGGGTCGACCGCGTCGAGGCCGTCGGCAGCCTCGCCGACGATCACCCGCAGCCGGTCGAGGTCGAGCGGCGCCGCGCTGCCGTCGGCCGCGCGCACGGTGATGACCGGCTTCTCGGTCACGCCGGCCAGGTCGGCGGGCGTGCGGGCGCGGGTGCGCTCCTCCCGGTAGAGGACGTAGGCGCGGGCGACCTGGTGCTCGCCGGCGCGCATCAGCGCCAGCTCGACCTGGTCCTGGATGTCCTCGACCTGGACGGTACGACGGGCGTCACCGCGGCTGGTGAGCGCGTCGACGACCCGGCCGGTCAGGTCGGTCACCAGGTCGCGGACCCGGTGCGTCGCGCCTGCGTCCGGGCCCTCGACGGCGAGGAACGCCTTGGACATGGCAACGGCGATCTTGGACTGGTCGAACGCCGTACTGCTGCCGTCGCGGCGGACGACGGTCAGCTCGATCGACGGCCGGCCGGCCGTCGATCGCGATGAGGAAGTGACGGTCACAGATGCTCTTTCCACGCGAGTTCGGAGGGCCTGGACTCGCGGGCGGGGAGCATGACGGGACAGGCAGCACCGGCCGGAACTGCGCCTGTCACGCCCTGCGACCCGCCCTCGAGGTCTCGGACCGCGCGCACCGGCGGTGCACGCGCCGGTGGCAGGTACTCGGACTCGCGGACGGATTCCGCTCACCGTTGCGGGGCAGCTCCGGAGTCGCACCGGATTCCCCTGTTGCCTCGGCGTCACCCACATCTTGTGGTGTTGGTGACTCCGAACCACCAGCAGTAGTGATGCTAGGGCTCGGCTCCGACATTTTGTGGCAGCGCCACGCCGCGTGTCGCACATCTTGTGGTCCCCGCCGCCCCGCGTCTCAGGCCGCCGCCGCGTAGAGGTCCTGCAGCGTCATGATCTCCGAGCCGTGGTGGATCAGCTCCCGGTTGAGGCGCAGTACGACGTGACCGAACGGCTCGGCGGCGTCGAGCTCGGTCGCCTGGCTGAGGCCGACCGTCATCACCTGCTCCTCGTCCAGCGCGGCGACCGATTCACGCCAGGCCTCGACCCAGTGCGTCAGCCAGGCGACGGCGTCGCGGGCGTTGCCGTGCAACGTGATGTCGGCGCGCCCTTGCCTTCGCTCGCCGAAGGTCCACTCCCAGCGCTCGAAGAACATCTCGGTCAGGTGGGCGATCAGCCAGGCGATCGTGCGCGGGCCGCGATGGTCGGGCTCGTCCGGCCACTGCGCGACCCACTCGCCGGAGCCGAGTGATCGGAACCGGCCGGCGTAGTGGCGCCGGACGACGGTCAGCGCCTCGCCGCTCGGCTGCCAGAAGTACTGCTCGTCGGTCAGCTCCGCGAGCCGGGTGGACAACACCATCCAGCTGAAGCCGAGCTGGCCGCGGACCATCGCCATCGCCGAGGGGCGGTACAGGATGTCCCAGTCGAACGGCTCCGGCATCACGGTTCCTCACGCTCCCGATCAGATTTTGCAGCAGGATCGAACATGTGTTCGAATTGTTGCCTGAACGGGAGGAGAAAGTCAATGAGCACTGCGTGTCGGTTCTGGCCTCGACGGCACTGGCCTGCTAGGCGGTTCGATCCTGGTATCGGCGGCCGGGCTGGCGAAACGCCGTTCCAGCAAGGTGAAGGCATCGATCAGCTCGGGTGCTTCGTAGACGCGGTTCCGGCGACCGTCGGTGACCTCCCGCAGGATGCGGGCCTCGACCAACCTCGCGAGCGCCTGGTTCGCGGCCTGTTGCGAGCGGTCGATCAGTCGGGCCGCGCCCGCCAAGGTGAGCACCGGCGCCGCGGGCAGCGTCTCGATCAGCAGCTCCACGGCCGAGCCGGCCCGCACCGGTGCGGCCCGGTCTCGCCAGGCGGCCTTGAGGTCGGCCGCCGTCCTCTCGAAGCGGGCGGCCTCCGCGGTGGCGTGGCTGCACGCGGCGGCGAACATCTGCAGCCACTGGTTGGCTGCCGTGCGGGCCCGTGGAGTGGTCGGCTTGCCAACGTGCCGGAAGGCGGTGAGCGCCTCGATGTACTGCGTGGCGTGGGTCGCGAGCGACAGCGACACCGGCGGGACCGTTCGCTCGACCAAGCCCTCCGCACGCAGGATCAGGTGGATCAGCGCGCGGCCGGTCCGTCCGTTGCCATCGGCAAAGGGATGGACGGTCTCGAACTGTGCGTGCGCGATCGCGGTCTTCGCCAGCACCGGCAGGCGGGACTCGCGGACGAAGGTCATCAGGTCGGCGAGGAGCTCCGGGATCAGCTGGGCCGGCGGCGGGACGTAGTACGCCTCGGCGGGGGAGCGGCCGCCGATCCAGTTCTGCAGGTACCTGACCTCGCCGCCGAGCTCTGGCGTCGGCGAGTGCGCCATCAGCCGGCGGTGGGCTTCCAGCAGGTGCGCGACCTCGAGTTTGTCGCCGGCCTGCACGGACTCGGTCACCCAGGTCATGGCGTCGACCGCGCCGAGCACCTCCTCGGCGGTCACGTCACGCTGTCGCTCCCCCAGGACCTCGGCCTTCAGCAGGCGGCGCGCGCCGACGACCAGTCCCTCGATCTGCGAGGACCCGACCGCCTCGGCCCGCAGCAGCAGTCGTGCCAGCGCCTCACTGTTCGTCAGGACGGCGGCCGTCGCGTCCAGCCGGGCGAGATCGCCGGCCGCGTCCTCCAGGGCGGCGAGCACGTCGTCACTCAGGTCGAACGTCCGCCCGACCAAGGGATCCGGGAAGTACAGCTCGTACGACCCGCCCAACCGCTCCGCCCGGGTGAACCCGTCCGGGTGCCCAGGCCACCGATGCAACTCCACTCGCGCCATGACCATGTCCCTTCCGTGTTCAAGCTTACTTCATAACCTTGAACAAGATGGTGCGGAGGTGAAGGGGAGTGCGATCGAATCATGATTACTCAGCGTTGCGATCAGGCCCTGAGCTTCCTTGGCATCGGTGGCATGACTGTGAGTGAGAACCGCCGATGAGCATGAGCGCGGAGATGTGGACCTGGGCTTGGGCAGACTGGGCCGTGGCTGAACGTCAGCGAACGGAGGGGTCAGTGAGCCTGGACGCGGAGACTCGGCAGATGGTGGCGGCCAACGAGGCCGACTGGGACGCACGAGCGCCGTTGCACGCGGCCAGCCAGTTCTACAGTCAGCCGGCGGAGTACTGGTTCGCCGATTACGAGTGGGAGGACCTGGGTCGACTCGGCGGGCGCGACGTACTGCACCTGCAGTGTCACCTGGGGACCGAGACGATCGCGTTCGCGCGTCGTGGGGCCCGGACGGTCGGGCTGGACCTGTCGGCGAAGTCGCTTGAGGAAGCGCGCCGGATCGCAAGCGAGTCGGGGCAGGCAGTCGAGTATGTGCACGCCAACGTGTACGACGCCGTCGAGGCAGTGCGGGGTCGTCAGTTCGATGTCGTCTACACCGGCAAGGGCGCGCTCTGCTACCTGCCGGAGCTGCAGGCGTGGGCGAAGGTCGTTCGCGACTTGCTCAAGCCCGGCGGTGCGCTCTACATCGTCGAGTTCCACCCGCTCCTGAACGCGCTTCGGCCGGTGTCGCTGCCCGGCGAGTCCGAAGAGCTGACGATCCGTACCGACTACCTCGAAGGCCGCGGCCCGATCGCGCACGAATCGACGGTGACCTACACCGGCGACGAAGTCCCCGGCCGTCAACGCAGCTATGAGTGGCGGCACGGCCTCGGCGAACTCGTCACCACCCTCGCCGCCACCGGCTTCACCATCACCAGCCTCCGCGAGTCCGAAGTCCTCCAATGGCCGCGCTGGCCGTCCATGCAACAAACCCCAGAGGGCTGGTGGCGCCTACCCGACGACGCGCCCCGCGTCCCCCTGCTCTTCGCACTCAAGGCGGTCAGGGCCTGAAGCCGTTCGTCTCATAATCAAATCTCAGAATCTTTAGATTTTGAGATGGCGATAGACGGTCGCTCTGGAGACGCCGAGACGCGTTCCGATCTCCTCGGCGCTCTGCCCATCGGCGTACAGGGACCGAGCCTCTGCCAGCTGTTCCTCGGTGAGCAGCGGGCGTCGCCCGCCGTTGCGTCCCCGGGCGCGCCCGCGCTCCTGGGGTACGGGCGCTTCGCCCAGCAACGCCCGTGCGCCGTCCAGGATCAGCTTGCGCAATCGATCGGCCGGTGCGTCGCGGAACAGCACGACCGGATCGGCCAGTCCGGCGACCACCTGGCAGGCACGCACCCGCTGCTCGAGCCCGCTGCTCGGGCCGGCCACCAAGTCGTTGGCCAACGCGATCGAGGTGCGGAAACGGTCGGCGATCGGCGCTTGGACGAGCAGGGTCATGTCCTTGACCAGCATCGTGAGCGTGTGACGGTGACGCAGGTGTACGTCGACGTACCCCTCGATTGCCCGCCAACGGACCTCATCGGCATCGGCGCCGGACTCGGCCTGAGCCAGCACCGCCTCCAGTTCGTCCAGCAACGGCACCGTGAGCTGGCGGAGGATCTCCTCCTTGGAGTCGAAGTGGTAGTAGAGGGCGGCCTTGGTGATGCCCACTTCGTCCGCGATGGCCTGCATGGAGGAGGCACGGTAGCCGCGGGCGGCGAACAGGATTCGGGCCGCTTCCAGGATCCGCTCGGATGTCATAGCGCTCACTTACCTGCGGTCAGTTTTTTCGCTAGAGTGCTTACCGGAAGTCAGTCTATGACTCTGGGGAGATCCGTATGCGGACCAAGGTGTCCTTCAGCGCGGCCGGCGTCCAGTGCGTCGGCTACCTCTACTTGCCCGCCGGTTCCCGTCCGCTGCCCTGCGTGGTGCTCTGCCACGGCTTCAGCGGGACGATGGACCGCCTGTTCGACTATGCCGAGCGCTTCGCCGCCGCGGGGTTCGCTGCGCTGGTCTTCGACTATCGGGGTTTCGGCGAGAGTGACGGCGAGCCGCGTCAGCTTCCCGACATCGACGCACAGCTCGTCGATGTTCGCGCCGCTGTGGCGTTCGCCCGAGGGCACGAGCGCGTCGATCCCGACAGGGTGCTGCTGTGGGGCAACTCGCTGGGCGGCGCGCACGTGATCACCGTGGCCGGCAGCGATCCCCGGATCGCCGGCGTGGTGGCCCAGATCCCGTTCAACGGGTTCCCGAAGAAGGTCGAGGGACGGTCGACAGCTGACACTCTGCGACTGCTGGGCGCGATCGTCTGGGACGCGGTCCGCGGCAAGCTCGGCCTGCCGCCGTACTACATCCCCATGGTGGGCCGGCCGGGACAGCTCGCTGTGACCGCGACGCCCGAGGCCGAGCAACACATCCAGATTCTGACCGGCGGCCAAACGACGTTGTGGCGCAACAGCGTGGCGCCCAGAGGACTACTGCAGATGATGCGCTATCGGCCCGCCGAGGCCGCGGCACGGCTGACCTGCCCGCTGCTGGTCTGTGTCGCAACCGAGGATCGTGAGACGCCGCTGGAGACCACCAGGCAGCTTGCCGACCGTGCGCCGCGAG
The DNA here is from genome assembly GCF_040653975.1 of Kribbella sp. NPDC050820. Taxonomy (NCBI): domain Bacteria; kingdom Bacillati; phylum Actinomycetota; class Actinomycetes; order Propionibacteriales; family Kribbellaceae; genus Kribbella; species Kribbella sp. NPDC050820. The sequence goes on along the minus strand of NZ_JBFAHB010000018.1, from coordinate 7,970 downwards.
GCGAGCTGCGTGCCTACCCAGGCACTCACTTCACCTTCTACACAGACCCCGCCTTCCGGGACCGCGTGGTCGCCGACCAGATCGACTTCTACCGCCGCGTGTGAGCCGTGTCATCTGCCGCGGTGTCACCTCGGCCGAAGCCGACGTGTCCAGACGTAGGAACACGCAACGGATCAAGCCAAGGGGTCGCCATGGTCAACCTGGACAAAACACCGCAACCCGGCACCACCGGCCAACCCATACAGGCCCGTCCGGCTCGGAAGCGGCGCTGGCGCCACTGGTTGGCGGCTGTGCTGGCGGTGCTGGTGGCGATCCTGCTCTTCGGCGCGTACGGCTGGAAGCCGGCCGAGGACGGTCGCGCATTCCGCTCGCCGTACCTGGCCGAGGCCGGATCACGCTACGCCGAGACGCCGATCGCCCGCTTCCACTACGTCCAGGCCGGATCCGGCACGCCCGTGATCCTGCTGTCGCCCGGCGGTACCTCTGTCATCGGCTGGAAGGACCAAGTCGACGTGCTAGCCCGTGAACACACGGTCTACGTGGTCGATCTTCCCGGCCAGGGCTACACCCAGTTGAAGGATTCCGGCTTCGCCTTCGACCTGGATGCCATGGTCTCCGCCGTCAGTACGTTCATGGACAGCATCGGCGTCCGGCAGGCCGCCGTGGCGGGCAACTCCTGGAGCGGCGGCTGGGCTCTGGCCTTCGCCCAGCGCCACCCCGATCGGGTCACCAAACTTGCCCTGCTGGACGCCACCGGACTGGACATGCGCGGCACGCTGATGTGGGAGTCCCTGAAGATCCCCGTAGTCGGCGAGTTGGCCGTGAAGCTGTCCACCGGCAAGTCCACCGTGCGCGGGCTCGCCGAGGGCATGCTGGTCAACAAGGGCCGCCTCACCGAGCAACTGCTGGACGAGTGGTGGGCTCCGATGACCTTCCACGACAACATCCGCGCCACCTACCTGCTGGAGCGACGTCTGGACTGGGCGCCGACCGAAGGTGCCCTCCCTGCCACCAAGACCCCGACGCTGGTGCTCTGGGGCAAGCAGGACACCATCCAGCCTGTCGAGCGCGCGTACCGTTTCGCGGAGCTGCTCCCGAACGATCAACTCGTGATCCTGGACGGCTGTGGCCACGTCCCCCAGCTGGACTGCCCGGAGCCGGTCAACCGGCACCTCCTGGCCTTCTTCGCCGCTCCTAGAATGTCTCGATGAGTGACCGGGCGCAGCGTGAGAGCGATCTGATCGACTACTACACCAACGAGGTGCAGGACCGTCGAGATCGCGAGCTGCCAGACGCCAGAATCGACGTACGGACAGGCTTTGTCGGGCAGTTGCAGGCCGAGGGGCGTCGGTCGGTGGTGGAGATCGGTTGTGGGCCGGGCCGCGACGGGGAGGCGTTCGTGGCGGCGGGGCTCGAGTACACCGGCGTTGATCTGGCTCCGGCGAGCGTCGAGGCATGCCGGTCGCTTGGTCTGCAGGCGTACGTCGGGTCGGTGCTCGAGTTGCCGTTCGAAGATGGGGTGTTCGAGGCGGGCTGGACGATGAGCACGTTGCTGCATGTCGCGGACGAGGATCTGGACGCCGCCTTGGCGGAGATCGTGCGGGTGCTGCGGCCGGGTGCTCCGTTGGGCGTCGGCCTGTGGGGTGATGAGGTCGGTGGAGAACGGGTCTGGCAGGACGACAGCGGCCACGGGCCCGGCCGGTTCTTCAGCATCCGCACCGACAGTGCGGTCCAGGCAGCGCTCACGCGTCACGGAGCGATCGAGCAATGGTCGAACTGGAGCGTGGGCGGCCCAATGCACTACCAGTGGGCGGTGCTGCGCACGCCGGCCTGAGTCAGTCCGACGAGGCGCGGCCTTGGCGGAGGAAGTCCAGGAGGAAGGCGAGCTCGGCGTCGGTGTAGGTGGAGACCTGGTTCTGCCAGCGTTCGCCGATGGGTTCGTAGTAGCGGCCGATGTCGGCGACGCGTTCAGGGACGACCTGGACGACGACCCGGCGGCGGTCGGCGGGGTCGGGTTCGCGGCGGACGTAGCAGGCGCGTTCGAAACGGTCGACGAGGCGGGTGACGGCGCCGGTGGTCATCCCCATGAGGTCGGCGAGTCGCCGTACTCCGGCCGGGCCGATCTCCAGCAGGGCGCCGACCGCGTGGACCTCGGCCACGGGCATGCCGAGCTGGTCGGCGACGGCGATCTGGTAGCGCGTCGCGGCCGAGATGTACCACGGCATCTCCTGCACCAACGCCGCCAGCAGCTCCGCCCGCTTCCTCGCCATAGGACGCCGTCGGCGCGGCCGGCTTCGCGTTCGCCGGATGTGGTGGCCTGATGGCCATCCTGCTGCTCAAGGGCGCGCTGAACAGCACATCGCTCACCGGCGAGGCGCTGGAGCAGATGTTCCTGCCGTCGATCCCGTACTACATCGCGGTCAACAGCGTGCTCGAGATCCTCGTCATCCCATTGATCGTGTACGTCGGCTGGCGTCCGGGCAGGCGCCGGATCCTCATCGTTGCCGCCGCCGCGCGCTACTTCGCGATGCGCGTCTGGACCTACCTCGCGTTCGTCCCCGCCCGCCTGGGCTGGGCCGACTCCAGCCACTCCACGCAGCCGCTAGCGGCGTTGCTTCGGCCCGCGGATCGCGACGTACAGCAGTGAGACGCCGGCGGCGGCGATGATCGGGCCGACGATGGCCCAGAAGCTGCTGCCGGTCATAGAGCTGCCCTCGAGGTACCCGAGCCCTTGGAACGTGAAGACGGCGCCGCAGACAGTGAGCAGGACGCCGAGCGCGATCGCCACAATCTTCCCCATGTGATGACACTAGACGCTGATGTGCGAGCCCATGATGACGACCCGGTCGTGGGGGAGGCCGAAGTACTCGGCCGCGTCCGCGGTGATCCCCGATGTGGCGACGAACAGGCGGTGCGGGTCCCCTGAGCGTGGGGGTCACGGCCGCGTTCAACCAGCCGGCTCGAGGAGTTCGTCGCACAATGCAACGAGTTGCTGCCGCAACGGCCGGGCGCGGGTGGCGAAGGAGCGTTGGGCGGCCGCGTACTCGGCCTTTCCGGCGGGCGTTTCGATTGCGACCGGCTGATAATCAAGCGCCGATAGGTCGTACGGCGAGGCGCGCATGTCCAGCGTGCGGATGTCCCGAGCCAGCTCGAAGCAGTCCAGTACCAACGCGCTCGGCGTGAACGGCATCAGCTTGCCGGCCCACTTGTAGAGGTCCATGTTGGCGTGCAGGCAGCCGCCCTGCTCCAGTGCCGGCTGCGACTCCCGGGTGGGTTGCAGGACGTTCAGCCCGCGCGCCGGCGTGGTGAAGAACCGGAACGCGTCGAAGTGCGAGCAGGCGATCTTGTGCGACTCGACCACCCGATCGGTGCCCTCGGCACCTAGTCGCAGCGGCCACTTCTCGTGCCGTACGTCGGCGGTCCGGTAGACCATCGCCCACTCGTGCATCCCGAAGCAGCCGAACTGCGGCTGGCGGTCCGCGGTCGCCGCGAGCAACTCACGGATCCACTGGATGCTGTCACGCCGCCGCGAGATCTCGGCCGGATCCAGGCCGGTCGCGCCGTCGACGGACGTGTAGCCGCGGCGTCCGCCGTACTCGGGTGCGTCGAGGAGCCGGACGCCGGGGCCGGGGTGCCAGACGCGGAGCTGGTTGGGGCGGGTCGGGTAGTAGGTGAAGAGGAAGTCCTCGACCGGGTGCGCTTCGCGGCGACGCCGGCGGTCCAGGTGGTCCGCGACCAACGAGTCGACGCGGGCACCATGGGCGTCAGCCGAAGACGTCCATTCCGGGCGGGGCAGCGTGACAGTCACAGGTCCAGTGCGAAGGCGTAGAGATCGATGTCGGCGAGCGGCGACCAGTCCCGCTCGGGCAGGCGGACGAAGCCGAGTCGCTCGTAGATGTGGTGCGCGGCCGCCATGTACGACGCACTGCTCAGCACGATCCTGGACAGTCCGAGCTCGCGGGTGCGCTCGATGCAGCGCACCGTCAGCGCCGTCCCGATGCCGAGCCCCCGGGCGCGACCCGGTACGGCGAGCAACCGGAACTCGCCCTCGTCGTCCAGGCCGATCTCCCGGTAGACGGAGCCGGGCGGACAGTAAGTAACTGTGCCGAGCAGACCGGTAGCGTCCGCCGCGACCCAGAGCTCAGCCTTCGCGGCCCGGTCCGCCGCCGCGCGCACGGTCTGCGCGTAGCCGGGCTTCAGGAAGCCGTCGTGCGCGTAAGCCTCCGCGGCCAGCTCGCCGACCGCGTCGTACTCGGTGGGCAGCGCAAGCCGGATCTCTAGAGTCACCGGATAACTGTCTCATCCCGGGCCGACGGTAGGCTCGGGCCGTGCGTATCGCCAGATTCTCCGTGGACGACGAGCCGAAGTACGGCGTCGTCGAGACCGACGACCCCGAGGGGCTCGTCGGCACCGTCTCCGTGCTCGACTCGGACCCGCTCTACCGGCCGGTCCAGTTCACCGGGGAGAAGCTGCAACTGGCCGACGTCCGGCTGCTGGCGCCGGTGATCCCGCGCAGCAAGGTGGTCTGCGTCGGGCGCAACTACGCGGCGCACGCGGAGGAGCTCGGCAACGAGGTCCCCAAGGAGCCGATGATCTTCCTCAAGCCGAACACGAGCGTGATCGGCCCGCGCGACGGCATCGTCTACCCCGAGCAGACCAACAACCTGCACTTCGAGGGCGAGCTCGCGATCGTGATCGGCCGGATCTGCCGGGACCTGCCCAAGGAGCGGGTCAACGAGGTGATCTTCGGCTACACGGTGGCCAACGACGTCACCGCGCGCGACCTGCAGCAGACCGACGGGCAGTGGGCCCGGGCCAAGGGCTACGACACGTTCTGCCCGCTCGGCCCGTGGATCAGCACCGAGCTCGACGTGTCCGACCTGCAGGTCACCACGACCGTGAACGGCGATCCGAAGCAGGACGGGCGGACCTCGCAGTTCATCTTCGGCATCCCGGAGGTGCTGGCCTACATCACCTCCTTCACCACGCTGCTGCCCGGCGACGTGGTGCTCACCGGCACCCCGGCGGGGGTCGGTCCGATGCTGCCCGGCGACGAGGTGTCGGTCAGCGTCGAAGGAATCGGAACTCTGACGAACAAGGTGATCGTGCGTGACTGACGACGTGCTGGGCGACCTGGAGCCGAACAAGGTGCGGGTGCGCTTCCCACCGTCCCCGACCGGGCTGCTGACGGTCGGCAACATCCGCAGCGCCCTGTTCAACTGGGCGTTCGCAAGGCACTACGGCGGCACGCTGGTGCTCCGGATCGAGGACACCGACCAGGCCCGGAACACTCCGGAGGCCCTCGGCTACACCCTCGAGTCGCTGCGCTGGCTCGGCCTCACCTGGGACGAGGGCCCCGAGGTCGGCGGCGAGTACGGCCCGTACAAGCAGTCCGAGCGGATGGACATCTACGCCGACGTCGTGGCCAAGCTGCTGGCCGCCGGCAAGGCGTACCACTGCTACTGCTCGCAGGAGGAGCTCGACCAGCGCCGCGAGGCCGCCCGCACCGCCGGGCAGCACAGCGGGTACGACGGTCACTGCCGCGTCCTCACCGAGGAGCAGGTCAAGGCGTACGTCGACGAGGGCCGGCGGCCCGTGGTCCGGCTGCGGATGCCGGACCGGCCGATCGTGTTCGAGGACCTGGTCCGCGGCGAGATCACCTTCCTGCCGGAGAACCTGGGCGACTACGTGCTGGTCCGGGCGAATGGTTACCCGCTCTACCCGCTGGTGAACCCGGTCGACGACGCGCTGATGGAGATCACCCACGTGCTGCGCGGCGAGGACCTGCTGCCGTCGACGCCGCGGCAGATCGCGCTCTACGAGGCGCTGGCCGAGATCGGTGTCGGCAGCGGCCGGACCCCGCGGTTCGGGCACCTGCCGTTCGTGATGGGCACCGAGGGCAACAAGAAGCTGTCCAAGCGCGACCCCGGGGCCGGCCTGGGCGAGTACATGGAGCGCGGCTTCCTGCCCGAGGGCCTGCTGAACTACCTGGCCCTGCTCGGCTGGTCGATCGCCGACGACCGTGATGTGTTCACGATGGCGGAGATGGTCGAGGCCTTCGACATCCGCAAGGTGAACGCGAACGCGGCCCGGTTCGACCCGAAGAAGTGCGAGGCGATCAACGCCGCGCACATGCGGATGCTGCCGGCCGACGACTTCGGGACCCGGATGATCCCGTTCCTGGCCAAGGCCGGCGTGCTGCCGGTCGAGCCGTCGGCGGACCAGCTCGCCCTCCTGCAGGCCGCCGTACCGCTGGTGCAGGAGCGAATGAACTCGCTGTCGGAGTCCGTCGACATGCTCGGGTTCCTCTTCGTCGACGAGGAAGCGTTCAGCCTCGACCCGGACGCCGCCGGCAAGGTGCTGACGGGTGACGCGGGCGCCGTGCTGGAGGCGTCGGTGAAGGCGCTGGCCGAGGTCGACTGGACCACCGAGGCGATCGAGGCGGCCCTGCGGACGTCGCTGATCGAAGGACTCGGCCTGAAGCCGAAGAACGCGTTCGGGCCGGTCCGGGTGGCGATCTCCGGGCGCCGGATCTCGCCGCCGCTGTTCGAGTCGCTGGAACTGCTCGGCCGGGAGAAGTCGCTGCACCGGCTCGAGCGGGCCCGCGCGTCCCTGCTGGCGGAGTGATGCCCGACGCGACCCCGGCGCCGTACCACCGGTTGCTGCGCAACCCGCTGAACCCGCGCGGTTACGTGGTCCTCGGGGCCTTCGCGATCTTCGCGGGCTGGATCTTCGTCAGCCTTTTGATCGCGCTCGTCCAGCAGAGCATCCGCACGGACCCCGAGGGCACCGTCTCGTGGTTCGGTTTGCTGGCGACGAACCTCTCGCTGATCGCGCTGATCCCGCTCTGCATGCTGGTCGCGCAGAAGCTGAACCGGCAGGCGCCGGGGCTGTTGTCCTCGGTGGCCGGGAAGGTGCGCTGGCGGCCCCTGGCCTGGTTCGCGGCGGTCGCCGTGCTGATCGAGCTGGTGATGGTCGGCGTGATCCAGTTCGGCGGCGTGGAGACACTGGGCGACGGCAGCGGCGGGATCGCGCCGGACGCGGCCGGGGTGATTGCGGTCACGCTGCTCACGTCGACATTCCAGGCCGCGGGGGAGGAGTACTTCTACCGCGGCTACCTGCTGCAGGCGGTCGGTGCGCTGGTGCGGAGCTCGGTGATTGCAGTGCTGGTCACCACCGTGCTGTTCACGATGGCGCACGGGATCTGGCCGTGGGAGAGCCCGGCGCTGTTCCTCGACCGGTTCGCGTTCGGGCTGGTGGCCGGTTTCCTCGCCGTCCGCACCGGCGGCCTGGAGGCGCCGATCGCGGTGCACGCGGCGAACAACGTGGTGACGTTCGTGTTCGCGGCCCTGACCGACAGCGTGGGCGACAGCCTGGGCGCCAAGGACGCGCCGTGGGGGCTCGTGATCGCGGATGTGGCGAAGTTCGTCGCGTTCGGGCTGGTGGCGTTGTGGATCGCGCGGCGGACGAAGCTCGCGACCGTTTGCGACCTGCCGCTGACCGCTGCGCCGATGCCAGGCAAGAGGCTGGTGTGACGGGAGTGACAACCCGCCGGGGGGACCTCGTTTTGGTGTCTCGGCCCTTGCTCGGGTACTCTCTTCGAGCCAGGTTGTGAGGGCGGAGACAAACTCACAGCGGCAGTGAAATGCCTTTGGGGTATGGGGTAATTGGCAGCCCGTCTGATTCTGGTTCAGTTAGTCTAGGTTCGAGTCCTAGTACCCCAGCGGATTGGACCGCACCGATGAAAATCGGTAGAGTTCAGCCTCGTTGCCCGGTCCGAAAGGATCGGACGACAACCCTCTGGCCCCGTTGTGTAGCGGCCTAGCACGCCGCCCTCTCAAGGCGGTAGCGCGGGTTCGAATCCCGTCGGGGCTACCAGAGAAAGGGGGGGCGCCGCCCCCCGGGGGGGGGGGCTGGAGGGTGGTTAGGAGGGTTCGGAGTGGGGGGTGGCCTGTTGTGAGGGTTTGTTC